>NZ_JBHWMB010000006.1:104249-129975 GCF_042730015.1 Streptomyces sp. NPDC059957
GGGAAGGGGGGGAGGTTGTGGGGGAAAAAAGGGCAGGGGTGGGAGGGGGCGGAAAGGAAAGACACCGCGGAGAGGAAGGGGGGCACCCCCTCCGGTGTGACCGGGGGGCTTCGCCGCGTTCGGGGTGCTCAGCCGCCGACCAGCGGATCCCGCGCGCTCCGCCGGCTCCGGACGCTCACCACCGCGGCGGCGACCAGAAGCAGGACGAGCAGACCGACGAGGGCGAGCGGGGGCACCGTCCCGGGCGCGGCGCCGAAGTACAGGAACGGCAGCCCCGCGAGCAGGACGGCCGGCGCGGTGCGCAGCCGGGCGAAGGCCTGCCGTCCGGCCAGCAGCAGTCCGGCGGCCACCGGTACGGCGAAGCGCAGCTGGGTGACCGGATACACCAGCGGGACCAGCATCACGGCGCTCGTCAGCACCAGCGTCCACGCCATCACCGCGAGCACCCCGGCCCGCGTGCGGATGCGGGGAGCCGGCCTCAGGTCCGGTGGACAGGCCACCGCCACCAGGGCCAGGGCGAGCACCGGCCCGGCGAAGAGCGCGGAGGTGCCTATGCCCATCCGGACCGCAATGGCCACGAGCACGGCCACCGCTCCCGCCAGCACGGTCCAACTGCCCGCCGACCAGCGGCCGGCCAGCGCGAGGAACACGCCGATCAGCATGACGAGGTAGGCCGCCACCGTCCCCACGAAGCCCGGACCGATCTCGTCCGGTCCCACGACGAAGAAGACGTTGCGCATCAGTCCGGCCCAGCTCGACGCGGCGGCCCCGAGAGCGACCAGGGAGAACGGCGCCAGCGCCGCCAGGAGCCGGCCGGGGCGTCCCGCGGAGCCCAGGCCGAGCCGCATGCGCAGGGCGTGCCCGGCCACGTCGGCGCCTTCCCGCACCCGGGCGGGCACCCCCGCCCCGCTCGTGGCCTCCTGGTACGCGTAGGCGATCTCGTCGCCGAACTCCCGCCGGTAGGCGGCGGGATACAGCTTCAGCAGCGCGCTCACGTGCCCACCGCCGTGCGGCGAACGCGGAGGGCGGTGCCGAGGGAGGCGGCGGACCCGCCGAGTCCCAGCCGCCGGGTGGCCTCCTGTGCGGTGCGCGCGAGCCGGGCCGCCTCGGCGGCCAGGGTCTCCCGGCCGCGGGGGGCCAGTGCGTAGCTGCGCCGCCTGCGGCCGTCGACCACCTCTTCCTCGTGGACGGCGATGAGTTCTTGTTCCAGGAGCCGCTCCAGGGCTCCGTAGAGCGTTCCGGTCCGCATCTTGGTGCGGCCTTCCGAAATCTTCTCGACCTCCTGGGCGATCGCGTATCCGTGCCGCGGGGCATCGGCGATCGCCGTGAGGATCAGCAGGGTCGGCTCGCGGAGAGCTTGATCATTCACACTCCGACCATAGCTCGGCAGCCGATATATGTCGATAGCCGACCTATGAGGGGCCTCCGCCCATGACTGGCCCGCCTCCGACTGGCCCGCCTACGACCGGCCCGCCTCCCCCAGGGGCCACACGTAGGGCCCCTGGGGGTCGTCGAGCCAGGACCACTGCCCGGCGTCGCCGACCGTCACCCCGAAGCGCTCGCGCGCCGGCCGGTCCTCGCGCCGCCACAGGTCCAGCGCCTCCCTCGGGTGCAGGGCGCCCGAGGTCAGCACGAGCATGAACTGGAAGCGCTCGTTCTCCACCAGCTCGTACGGGAGCCCCTGCGGCATCCCGTACGTGCCCGGCGGCGCGGCCGTTGCCCCGCGCAGCGGCACGAAGTAGGCCGGGGTGTGCAGGAAGCGGCCCTCGGCGAACGCGGCGTCCCGCACCGTGAGCGCGATCAGCCCGGTCGACAGCGGGGCCAGGATCCGGGCGCCGGGCCGGCACTGGCCCAGCCAGGCGGGCGGGATCAGCGGGATCGTGCAGGTCACCAGGATCCGGTCGAAGGGGCTGCGGGCCGGGCAGCCGCGCGCCCCGTCGCCGGTGACCACGGCCGGGTGGTACCCGAGCCGGTCCAGGTGCGCGCGCGCCGACTCGGTGATCTCCTCGTCCAGGTCCACGGTGGTGACCAGCCCGTCGCCGAGCCGGTGGCACAGCAGGGCCGCGTTGTAGCCGGTGCCCGCGCCGATCTCCAGCACGCTGTCCCCGTCGCGGACGTCCAGGGCCTCCAGCATCTTCGCCATCAGCGAGGGCTGACTGCTGGAGGAGACCAGCTCGCCGTCGCGCAGCCGGGTGGCGAGCGGGGCGTCGGTGTAGACCCCGCGCAGCCAGCGGGTCCACTGTTCGGGGTCGGGGTCCTCGGCCCAGAGCCGCTCGTGGCCGGCGCCGCGGCCGGTGTAGAAGTACGGGACGAACACGTGCCGGGGCACGGCGGCGAAGGCCTCCCGCCAGCGCGGATCCTCCAGCGCCCCGGCGGCGGTCAGCTCCCGCACCTGGGCGGCGTGCGCGGTCTCCCGCACGTCGCGTACCTCGGCGTGTGCGCCCATGTCTCCACTGTCCTGCGGACACCGCCCGGGTGCGACCGCGCCGCGAGCGCGCGGAGCGGGTCCCGGAGGTCCTAGGACCGGGGTCCTCCGTCCGGGCGTCTGAGACGATGGTCGGGTGAATGAGATTCCGCGGGGCACGGTCCAGGAGCAGACCTTCTACGAACTTGTGGGCGGCGAGGACACCTTCCGCCGACTGGTCCACCGCTTCTACCAGGGGGTCGCCGAGGACCCGCTGCTGCGCCCGATGTACCCGGAGGGGGACCTCGGTCCCGCCGAGGAGCGGTTCGCACTGTTCCTGATGCAGTACTGGGGCGGCCCGAACACCTACAGCGAGAACCGCGGCCACCCGCGCCTGCGCATGCGGCACGCACCCTTCCAGGTGGACGCCGCCGCGCACGACGCGTGGCTGGCCCACATGCGGGTGGCGGTGGACGAACTCGCCCTCGCGCCGGAGCACGAGGCGCAGCTGTGGCGGTACCTGACGTACGCCGCCGCGTCGATGATCAACACTGCGGGCTAGCCCGTACGGGATCCCGCGCGGGGTCCCGTACGGCGCGGCCGCTCCGCAGGAGACGGCCTAGACGGGCCGGACGAGCAGGGTGCCGAGGCCTCCCGGGCGGCGCGTGGCCACGGACCCGTACGGGGTGCGCAGCCGCAGCCAGCCGCCGGAGGCGAACAGCGCCACCGGCTCGGGGGCTCCGGCGGGTGCGGCGGGCACGGTGGACCGTACGGGCCGCAGGAAGCCCAGGGACTGCGCGGCGTGCACGGCGCGCAGCGGAAGTTCGGTGTCCCCCAGCGTGCGGGACCAGATCTCGCGGCCGATGCGGTCGCGCTCGGAGCGGGTCCGGTGCTGCGGGGGCAGGGCCTCGTCGCGGGCCCGGAACTCGGCGACGGCGGCCGCCAGGGCCTTGGCCATCGCCTCGGGGCCGGGCAGTCCGGCCACCGGGGTCCAGCCGCCGCGGGGCGGGAGCACACCCGCCCAGGGCGGTCCGGTGACGGCCGCCGGGACGACGGCGCCGGCCCGCTCGCCCTCGTCCACGGACTCCAGCAGCTCCCCGGCCGAGACGGTCAGGTCGAGCGGAGCGGACAGCGGCGCGGCGAGCCGCACCGTGCGGACGGCCAGGACGTCGAAGGACGGCGGCCGTCCGAAGACGGCGAGCGCGCCGCCGCCGGCCTGCGCCTGCAGGCGGACGGCGGCGGCGCGGTCGTAGTGCACCAGCCGGCCCAGGAAGGCGGCGAGGTCCGCCGCCTCGCCGGAGTCGGCGAAGTGCAGCTGCTCGTTCATGCCGCGATGCCCTGTGCCTTCTTCGGCTCGTCCAGGTACTCCTGGAGGAAGAGCTTCTCCTCGGCCGTGATGCGGCGGGGCCGCCCCTCGGCGAGGTTGTAGGGCACGACCACGGTCTCGGCGCGCACGTAGACCGTCTCGGGCCCGTCCTCGGTCGCCTCGTCCTTGACCTCGTAGCGGATGGTCAGGGACGCGGCGCCTATCCGGGTCACCCAGGACTCGATGAGCACCGGCTCGTGACGGTGCACGAGGGGCAGCTTGTAGTCGATCTCGTGACGGGCCACGACGGAACCGCCGGTGAAGGACTCACTGCCCTCCCCCGGCGCGAGGCGGAACATGAAGTCGATCCGCGCCTCCTCCAGATAGCGGAGGAAGACGACGTTGTTGACGTGCCCGAAGGCGTCCATGTCCGCCCAGCGGAGGGGGCATCGGTAGTGGTGTCTGGCCATGACCCGTTTCCTCGGCCCTCAGCCTCGGGTGAGCTTCTTGTAGGTGGCGCGGTGCGGACGGGTCGCGTCCGCGCCGAGCCGCTCGACCTTGTTCTTCTCGTACGACTCGAAGTTGCCCTCGAACCAGTACCACTTGGACTCGCCCTCGTACGCCAGGATGTGCGTGGCGACCCGGTCCAGGAACCAGCGGTCGTGGGAGATGACCACGGCCGCACCGGGGAATTCGAGGAGCGCGTTCTCGAGCGAGGACAGGGTCTCGACGTCGAGGTCGTTGGTGGGCTCGTCGAGGAGCAGCAGGTTGCCGCCCTCCTTGAGCGTCAGCGCCAGGTTGAGGCGGTTGCGCTCACCACCGGAGAGGATGCCGGCGGCCTTCTGCTGGTCCGGACCCTTGAAGCCGAAGGCGCTGACGTACGCGCGCGACGGCATCTCGACCTGGCCGACGTTGATGTAGTCCAGCTCGTCCGACACGACGGCCCAGAGGGACTTCTTGGGGTCGATGTTGGCGCGGCTCTGGTCGACGTACGAGATCTTGACGGTCTCGCCGATCTTGACGGAGCCGGAGTCCGGCGCCTCCAGACCCAGGAGCATCTTGAAGAGGGTGGTCTTGCCGGCGCCGTTCGGGCCGATGATGCCCACGATGCCGTTGCGCGGCAGGGTGAAGGACAGGTCGTCGACCAGGACCTTGTCACCGAACGCCTTGTTGAGGTTGTTGACCTCGACCACAATCGAGCCCAGACGCGGGCCCGGCGGGATCTGGATCTCCTCGAAGTCCAGCTTCCGCATCTTGTCCGCCTCGGCGGCCATCTCCTCGTAGCGGGCGAGGCGGGCCTTGGACTTGGTCTGACGCCCCTTGGCGTTCGACCGCACCCACTCGAGCTCTTCCTTGAGGCGCTTCTGGCGCTTCTCGTCCTTGCGGCCCTCGACCTTGAGACGCGTGGCCTTCTTCTCCAGGTAGGTGGAGTAGTTGCCCTCGTACGGGTGGGCGCGGCCGCGGTCGAGCTCGAGGATCCACTCGGCGACGTTGTTCAGGAAGTACCGGTCGTGGGTCACGGCCACGACGGCACCCTTGTACTGCGAAAGGTGCTGCTCCAGCCAGTTCACCGACTCGGCGTCGAGGTGGTTGGTGGGCTCGTCGAGGAGGAGCAGGTCCGGGGCCTCGATCAGCAGCTTGCAGAGCGCGACGCGGCGCTTCTCGCCACCGGAGAGGTTGGTGACGGGCCAGTCGCCGGGCGGGCAGCCCAGGGCGTCCATGGCCTGCTCGAGCTGGGCGTCGAGGTCCCAGGCGTTGGCGTGGTCCAGGACCTCCTGGAGCTTGCCCATCTCGTCCAGCAGCGCGTCGGTGTAGTCGGTCGCCATTTCCTCGGCGACCTCGTTGAAGCGCTTCAGCTTGGCCATGATGTCGGCCGCACCGTCCTGGACGTTCTCCAGGACCGTCTTCGACTCGTCGAGCTTGGGCTCCTGCATGAGGATGCCGACGGTGAAGCCGGGAGACAGGTACGCCTCGCCGTTGGAAGGCTGCTCCAGCCCCGCCATGATCTTGAGGACGGTGGACTTACCGGCGCCGTTGGGGCCGACCACACCGATCTTCGCGCCGGGCAGGAAGTTCAGGGTGACGTCATCAAGAATCACCTTGTCGCCGTGCGCCTTGCGCGTCTTGCGCATGGTGTAGATGAACTCAGCCAAGAGAAACCGTCCGGCAGATCGATGGGTGGGCAGATACACCCCATCTTGCCTGACGTCCATCCCCGGGGGGAAACCCGTATGGTCCTGGCGCCCTGACCTGGGCACCGGCCGGAGGGGTACCTGACGATCGCGGTCGTCGTCGGTCGCCCTTGATCGTCCTCGGCCGTCCCCGGGGCCCCTCCGACGGCCCGGGGACGGCCTGGGGACGGCCTGGGGACGGCCTGGGGACGGCCTGGGGACGGCCTCGCGGCAGTCGTAGTGGGATCCGTTCTTGCAGGTGAGCGCCCCCAGGATTCGGGAGTGGCCGACCATCCGGTGGCCCCGAGGGGGCGACCTCGGGGCAGGATGGGGCACGTGCTCCCTCCCCGACTGCTGTGGTGTGACCCCCGCCCCATCCCCCGGTTCAACCGGCAGGAGCGGGTGACCAGCATCGTCCGCGATCCCGGCTTCTACGAGCCGACCGACGAGGACGACTGTGAGAGGTTCTGGTCCTTCTGCCAGGCGCATGACCAGACCTACTGGCACGAGTCCTGCGGGGAAGGACCTCATCTCCTCGCCCTGCACTGCGCGGACCACGGGCCGCGGAACACGTGGCCGCAGCCACTCATGCTGATGTTCCCCGAGGGGTTCGACCCCCCGCTCAGCGATGCGCAGCTGGCGTGGGTGCACGCGGAGAACAACGCCGGCTAGTCCTGGCGGTCCTCCCCCCGCGTCAGCCGGGGTCGACCGCTTCCGCGGCTTGTTTGGCAACCCTCGATGGGGACCGTTTCTGCAGGATCGACACCATCTCGCGAAACCACCCCGAGGTCTTGCGCCGCACGGCAGGATGCCATCGACGAGGGCGCGGCCGGGGGGCTGCGGCCGAGGTGGGGGGACGTATGGACAGCGGACTGATCGCGCTCGGCGCGGCCGTGGTCGGTGTGGCCGGGACTTTGCTGGCGACGGTGCTTTCGCAGCGGATGGTGGCGCGGGTGCAGGCGGCGCAGTTCGAGCGGGAGCAGCGGGTCGCGCAGGTGGGGTGGGCCCGGGAGCAGCAGCTGGCGGAGCTCGACCGCAGGCGGGAGTGCTACGCGGCGACGAACGCCGCGTACCGGCGCTACCGGATCGCGCTCATGTCCTTCCTCTGGGTCGTCCACAACGCGCAGGCCGATCCGGCGGAGCCGCCCTCGACCGCACGGGCGGCGCTGGAGGAGGCCCGTGGCGGGCATCACGCCGCCTTCGCGGAGGCGCAGATGATCGCCTCCGCCGCCGTCCTCACGGAGCTGGACTCGATGACCCGGGGCATGACGGGGGCCTACGCCCGCACGATGCGGCTGGCCGAGGGGGCTCCCGGGCCGAACTGCTCCTTCGAGGAGATCCATGCCGAGCTGCTCGGGCTCACGGAGCGCTCTGAGGTCATGCGGGGCGCCATGCGGGCGGATCTCGGCATGGTGTGAGTGCGCGCGGGCCGGAGCCCGGGGCCCGGGCAAGGCCGGGGCCCGGGCTGCCGGGGCCCGGGCAAGGCCGGGGCCCGGGCTGCCGGGGCCGGGGCTGGCGGGGCCGGGTGCGCGGATCGGGGCCGGGTGGCCAGGCCGTGCCGCGGCCGGTCCGGGGCCGGGGCCGGGGCCGAGGCCGGGCGGAACCGGGTGCCCGTGGGGGTCAGCGGGGGCGGTAGACCGTGAGGGCGTCCGGGAGCTCGTCCAGGACCAGGGCCGTGGGGGCCTGGGCGTATTCGCCGTCGTAGGCCAGCGGGGTGCCGTCGGGGATGTCGCTCACGCGCAGGCTGCGCAGCCGGGTGGCCACGTGGACCGGGGAGCGGGTGAGCGGGCCCGCGAAGGCCGCGGCGAGCAGCCGGGGGCCGGGGCGGCCGCCGCCGTGGACCAGGCGTACGTCGAGCAGGCCCTCGCCCAGGCTCTTGCGGTAACGGGGCGCCGGGCCCGTGCCCTGGTAGGTGCCGTTGCCCGCGAAGAGCAGCCAGACGCTGCGCGGCTTCCCGGCGAGCTTGAGCCGTACGGGGCGCTCGGCGCGCAGCACCCGCCAGGCCGCCAGGAGGGCGGCGGGGCCGCCGCCGATCCGGGGGGCCCAGCGGAGCCGGTGGCCGAGCAGCTCCGGGTAGGCCCCGATGCTGAAGTTGTTCAGGAAGTACCCGGCCCGGGTGTCCTCGGGGTCCGGGCCGGGGCCCGGGGTGAAGCGGCCGACGCCGATGTGGACCGCGTGGCCGGCCGCCACGGCCCGGCAGGTGTCCTCGATCCCGGCGAGTCCGAGGTCGAGCGCGAAGTGGTTGAGCGTGCCGCCGGGGAACACCGCCAGGGGGATCCCGGCGCGCAGTGCGGCGGTGGCGGCGGCGTTTATGGTGCCGTCGCCGCCGCACACGCCGAGCACGGTGGCCCGCTCGGCGGCCGCGGCCAGTTCCCCGGTGAGGTCGGGCCCCTGGCACTCGACGAGCTCGGCCTTCGGCAGCCGCTCCCGCAGCAGTACGTCGAGCCCCGTCGTGGCGGCCGTGCCGGACCCGGTGTTGACCACCACCGTGAGCCCGGACCCGTCGGGCAGCGCGGGCGCCCCCACGGCGGCGCGCTCGTCGCCGGGGACGATCCGGGCCACCTCTGCGTCCCGGGTGAGCCGGCGGACGACGAACCCGGCCGCGACCCCCAGCGCGGCGCCCGCGGCCACGTCCGAGGGGTAGTGGACGCCGGTGTACACCCGCGAGAACGCCACGGAGGCGGCGACCGGGGCCAGTACGGCGCCCCAGAGCGGGGACTCCAGCGCCACTCCGGCGGTGAAGGCGAACGCGGACGCGGCGTGCCCCGAGGGGAAGGAGGTGGTCCGCGGCTGTGTGGTGAGCTGCCGCACGGCGGGCACCCCGTCCAGCACCGGGCGCGGCCGGCGTACGGACCACTTGCCGACGGTGTTGATGGTCGCGGAGGCCAGTGCCAGCGAAGCGGCCCCGCGCACGGCCGCCTTGCGGGCCCCGGCTGAGCCGAGGACGGCGATCCCGACGGCGGCGCCGCCCCAGAGCAGCCCGTGGTTCGCGGCCCGCCCGAGCCGCGGCAGCACCCGGTCGGCCCCGGGCCAGTGCCGCCGGGCCACCACGTCGAACAGCCACCGGTCCCCTCGTGCGACCGCGCCCCGCCAGGTCAGCTCTTGATCAGACATCCTCTGCCCCTACCCGAACGCCCGGATCCAAATCAGAGACGGCCTACTCCGGATGGGTCGACCGTTCCGGGCCGGGGCCGTCCTCCAGGGGGCGCTTGCGCAGGAGGAGGACGACCAGGCCGCCCAGGACGACCAGGCCCACGGCGAGGGAGGCGATCACCGGGGTGGCCGCCGAACTGCCGCTGGCGGCAAGCCGTTCCCCGGAGGTGTCCGGATCCGCGGCCGGCGCGGACGCCGACAGCGCACCCGGGGCACCCTGCGACCCCGGGGCCCCCAGCGCGGTCATCGCCCCGGGCGAAGCCGAGCCGCCGGACGGCCGGGCGGCGGCGGGGAGGCGCGGCCACTTCGCCGTCGCCGTGGCCACGGTGGCGGACTGGCTGGAGCCGGCCACGATCTGGACCTGCGCCGGGACCCCGCTGGTGAAGACCCGGCCGACCGGTACCCGGGTGGACCCGCGGAGGGTGACCTCGGCGCTGCCGTCCGGCGTCCCCTCGGGCACCTGGAAGAAGAGCTTCGCGCCGTTGACGGCGGAGGTGACCGGCAGGCCCTGCGCGTCCACGACCCGCACCCCCATGGCCACGGCCGCCGCGTCCGGGGTCACGCTCACGCTCTGCGCACCCGTTCGCACGGTGACCGGACCGATCCGGGTGCCCAGCGGCCCCGACACCTCGCCGGGGTCCACCGCGAGGGACGCCGGCGGTTCGGGCAGCCGCCGCGCCGCCCGCTGGAGGTAGTCGGCCAGCTTCTCCGCGGCCGGGTCGAGGGCCTCCACCGACACGCCCTCGGCCAGCCGCCAGATCGCCACCTGGGTCCCGGCCGCGGCGCTCTCCGCGGTGAGCGCCGCCGCTCCGGCCGCCTTGGCGAGCCCGGCCAGATCGTTCAGCTGGGGGTAGGAGTGCTCCAGCACCCAGCGGATCCTGCCCGCGTCGCCGTTCCCGGCGAGGGGTGTGCCGTTCCACCCGATCTCCGTGAACCGGGCCTGGGGCTGCGCGTCGCCCGTGACGCCGACTCCGTACGTCTGGAGCATGCCGCCGCCGTCGACCCGCATCTCGTACAGCCCCGCCGGGATCTGCCGCACGGTTCCGTCCGTGCCGCGCAGGACCGCTTGTCCGTAGGTCTTCAGCCCGTCCAGGACGGCGCTGGCTCCCTCCGGCGTCCGGGGTGCGGCCGGGCCGGAGTCGGCGGCGGCCACCGCCCCCGGGGCCCCGGCCAGCGCGGCGGCGAGCAGGGCCAGCGCGATCGGCCGCCGTACGGAGCCCCGTATGGCCGCGGCGACCGCGGTGCGCGTCGCCGGTGCGCCGCAGGCCCGTGCGGCAGCGGGAACCGGAACACCGCCCGGAGCGCCGGCAGGAGCGACGCCGACGACGGCGGCAGGAGCGGAGGGTGCGGGAACGCCAATCGACACAGTCTTCCCCTTCGGGCCGAAGGCCCAGGTGCACATGAGTACCGGGGAATCCTAGCCTCCTCGAACACTCAGACCACCGCCGCCTTCTGAGTGGCCATCAGAGGCACGTCCGTCCTGACGACCCGCCGGAAGGCGGCCGTGCCGCGGTTCAGGTCGTGCCCGATGGCGGTCGCGTCGATGTCGGCCGAGAACCACCGGTTGCCCTCCCCGTCGGGCGGGTCCTCCCTCACCCGCAGCCTCCCGTGGACCACCAGCGGTTCTCCGACGGAAACGGATCCGGCGAGGTTCACAGCGAGGCCGCGCCGGGCCCACACCGTGTAGAAGCTGGTGGGCGCGTCCGCCCAGGTCTCCTTCTTCCGGTCGTAGTACCTAGGGGTGACCGCGAAGCGGAACCGGGCCGCCGGTCCGCTCGGCGTGTCCTTGTAGTCGATCTGTGTGGCCACGTAGCCCACCAGCGTCACCTGGGTGTCGTTCATCCCGGCCGCCCTTCCGGGGCCCGGCGGCGCGCTCGACCACGCGCCGCCCGGACCCGCGTTCCCTACCCGTCCGGACCATCCGCACGAGGTAGGACCATGCTGGCGCGGGCGGCCGGGACCCGCCGGAGGCTGTGGACTACTGACGGGTTGTGGACAACTTCGCCACCGTCGCGTACTGCTCGCGCACCTCCCGGTAGCGCAGCAGCTCGGCCGCCACCGGCTCCAGGACCCGGGCCCGCCCGCAGCCGGCCGCGGCCTGCCGCAGCCGCCGCTCCGCGTCCTGCCCGTAGCGCCGTGCCGGACCCCGGGCCCCGATCGAACAGGCCCACTCCACCAGCGGTCCGCCGACGATCCCGGCCACCATCAACAGGACCGGCGGCATCAGCCGCGGCTCCAGGACCCCGGCGATCTGCCCGACCAGCCACAGTCCGCCGAAGATCTGGAGCAGGGTCATGGCCGCCTGCGCCAGCACCGCCGCCGGCCACCACGAGGGGCGCGGCGGACGGGCGCTGGGCACCATGACCGCCGGCCCGAGGGTCACCGCGATCTCGTCCAGCGCCTGGGGCAGCCCTTCGGCGCCGCGGACCGCGGTCTCCCGCACGGCCTGCGCCCAGGGGTCGGGCAGGCCCCGTACCGCCTCGTCCGCGACGGTCCGTACGGCCTGTTCCACCCGCTGGCGGGCCGTCACCTCCTCCTCGACCGGCGGGTCGAAGGCCGCCGGGGAACGCCCGATCGCCGCCAGTGCGGCGAGACCGGCCAGCGAGCGCGGGGAGCGCCGGCTCTCGTACCACCGCCACAGGCGCAGCCACGGGGTGCCGCAGGCCTTTCCGGCGTTGCGCCGCCAGGCCCGCTCGGCGGCGAGGCCGGCCGCGTACGCGCCGACGGCTTCGGCGAGCCGGTCCTCGAACTCGGCGCGCGCGGTCTCCCCGATCTCCGGCCCGGCGTGGCCGTCGGCCACGTAGAGCGGCCGCAGGCGGGCCGCGGCCTTGTCGACATCGGCCGAGATGCGGCGGGTCGCGGCGCCCTTCTCCTGGGTGAACTGTCCGAGCATCTCGCGCAGTTCCCCGACGCCTTCACCCGTAAGGGCGGAAAGTCCGATGACGGTGGCCCCGGGCTCGCCGTGTTCGCCGAGCGCGATCCCGTCGTCGTCGAGGAGCCTGCGCAGGTCGTCCAGTACGAGGTCGGCCGATTCCCCGGGCAGCCGGTCCACCTGGTTGAGCACGACGAAGGTCACCTCTGCGTGCCCGGCCAGGGGGCGCAGGTACCGCTCGTGCAGGACGGCGTCCGCGTACTTCTCCGGATCCACCACCCACACCACCGCGTCGACCAGGGCCAGTACCCGGTCCACGTGGTCGCGGTGGGCTCCGACGGCCGAGTCCAGGTCGGGCAGGTCGACGAGGACCATGCCGCGCAACACCTCGGCCTCCGAGGTCTCGCGGGGGCGGCGGCGCAGCCGTCCCGGGATCTCGAGGCGGTCCAGCAGTCCGGCGGCGCCGTCGGACCAGCTGCACGCGATGGGTGCGGCGGTGGTCGGCCTGCGCAGTCCGGTCTCGGAGATCTGCACTCCGGCGAGTGAGTTGAAGAGCGTGGACTTGCCGCTTCCGGTGGCTCCGGCGATGGCGACGACGGTGTGCTGGGCCGACAGCCCGCGGCGCGCGGCCGCCTCGTCCAGGACGCGTCCGGCTTCGGCGAGGGTCTTTCCGTCGAGGATCCTGGTCCGGGACAGCCCGATGAGCTGGCGCAGCGCGTCGAGGCGGACGCGCAGGGCCTGCGCCTCGGGGCTGAGCGGGGGCGCTGGGGCCTTGCCTCCGTCGCTTCCGGCTCCGGAAACCGCCCGTACGAGTGCTTCGTCGCCCTCCTCGTCACCGCTGGCGGGCCAGTCGTCCTCGCCGGCCCGGGGGCGCGAGCGGGCGATCAGTCCGTCGTCCCAGCGGTCGTCGGTGCGGTCGGTCAGGGCAGTCACCTCGTCACCTCTCCTTCTGCAGTACGGACAGCGCGGCGATCAGCTCGGCCTGGGGTTCGGGACTCACTTCGAGCGCTTCGATCGGGGCGAGGCGGCGGTCGCGTTCGGCGCGCAGCACCTGGTCGAGGTGTTCTGCGACGAGCTCGCCGCCGCGGTCGCGCAGGCGTACGGCGGCCTGCACTCCGATCCGTTCGGCGAGCTTCTCCCCGGCCGGCCGGGCCCGCTTGCCGCCGAGCAGGGCCGCGACCAGCAGGGCGGCGACCCCGTCGGGGTCGGGCGCGGGCTGCTTGTCGAGCGCCGCGACCTCTTCCTCGGCGAGTTCCTCCAGCACGCGCCGCCAGCGGCGTACGGCCATGCCGATACGTTCCGCCGCCTCCCGGTCGGGTGCCGGCAGGGACACCGCGCCGGCGGCGGGCTCGCGCCGCCAGGCCTCCGCGATGCGTTCGTCGGCGGCGGCGACGGCGCACTGGAGCAGCGCCGCGAGGGATTCCGCGAGGGAGTCGAGCAGTTCGTCGGCGCTGGTGTCGAGCGGGTAGCCGCGCCAGCGGGTCAGCGCGTCCCCGGCGAGTACGGCGCCCCGGTCCAGGCGGCCCCGGACCCGCTTGCCCTCCCGCTTGTAGGCGTCCTCGACGGCGAAGGTCAGCCGAACGGCGGCGGCGTGCTGGGCCGCGACGGCCGACGCGAGCTCCGGCATCCGGCGCCCGAGGGAGTCGAGCGCGCCGAGCGCGGTGCGCCCGACGGCGTACTGGCGGGCGGCCGGGTCCTGCGCGTGGTGCGCGAGCCAGGCGAACAGCGGGGCCACGGCGCTGGCGGGCAGCAGCCCGCCCCCGCCGGCCGATTCGGGCAGCTCGGGAACCGTGAACCGGGGTACGTCGCCCAGCCCGGCCCGGGTGAGCAGGGCCCCGTACTGACGGGAGACCTCGGCGAGCACCTGGTGCGGGACCCGGTCGAGGACGGTGACGAGAGTGGCCTTGTACTGCTTGGCGGTGCGCAGGAGGTGCCAGGGCACGGCATCCGCGTACCGCGAGGCGGTGGTGACCATCACCCAGACGTCCGCGGCGCAGATGAGCTGCGCGGCGAGCGTGCGGTTGTCGACCACGAGGGAGTCGATGTCGGGGGCGTCGAGGATGGCGAGGCCGCGGGGCAGGGTGGAGACGGTCTCGATCCGCACCTCGCGGGTGGCGGGCGGGTGCCCGTGGTGGCCGCCCGGCCGGCGGGGCCTGCGGGCGGAGGCGGGGGTGTCCTCGTCGTCCTGGGGGGCCCAGACCCGCATCAGATCGGGTAGCACCCGCACCCCGGCGAACCAGTGGTGGTCATCCGGATGGCAGACGAGGACGGGGGTGCGCGTCGTGGGCCGGAGTACCCCGGCTTCACTCACTTGGCGCCCCACGAGGGAGTTGACGAGCGTGGACTTACCGGCCCCGGTGGACCCGCCGACGACGGCGAGCAGCGGCGCATCCGGCGCCTTCAGCCGGGGTACGAGATAGTCGTCGAGCTGCGCGAGCAGCTCGGCTCTGGTCTGGCGCGCGCGGGGGGCGCCGGGCAGGGGCAGCGGCAGACGCACGGACGCGACCCGGTCGCGCAGGGCGGACAGGGCATCGAGCAGCTGAGGCCGAACATCCAAGGTCACCACATGCGAAGAATGCCCAATTTAGGAGCATTTTTGAAGCTTATACGTCCTCTGCGCGCCGAGCGCTACTCCAGCAGCACATCCCGGACACACCGGACGAGTGGGGCGCAGGCATAACGAGTGCACAACACCCGGGGCGCCACGGCGCAAAAGCGGTGCGAGAATCGCACCTGCCTGCGATTATCGGGACCGCTTCACCGAACCTCCACATCGTGGCACGCGAGTGAAGCAACCGGGACAAGGCAACCGGAGCCCTATCCTTGACCCGGCACGGACCAAAGCCCCACCCCCGTCCAGGGGCTCCAGGCCACCACGGCCACCTTCCGGCCCCCGTAGCTCAGTGGATAGAGCAGGTGCCTTCTAAGCACTTGGCCGCAGGTTCGAGTCCTGCCGGGGGCACACTTCCCGTCCCACCCCGAAGCCCTCCCCCGCGGAGGGCTTTCGTGCAGGTCAGGGCACTTTAGCGCGGCCACCGTAGTGGCAGCGTAAGCGCAGACGCGGGGCCCGGACCGCGGAGGCGGAAGCGCAGACGCGGGGCCCGGGCCGCGGAGCCGGAAGCGCACACGCGGGGCCCGGACCGCGGAGGCGGAAGCGCACACGCGAAAGCCCCGGAACCCCCGGGGGAGCTCCGGGGCGTGCCGCCAGGTCAGCCGAACGGGCCGCGGCGGGCCGGCAGGAGGCGCGGGGCGGGGACGAACTCGTCCTCAGCCGCCCCGCTGTCCCGGCGCAGGGCCGACATCACCATCAGCTGCGGGTCCTGGAGCAGCAGTCGCGCGTGCAGCGCCCGCAGGGCCGAGCCCGGCTCCGCGCCGAGCTCCCGGACCACGCGGGCACGCTGGACGCCGTACACCGTCAGTGCCTCGTTGCCCCGGTCCGAGCGGTAGAGCGCGAGCATCAGCAGCCACAGGAAGCGCTCCCGCAGCGGGTACTTGTCCACCGCGTAGTACAGGTACGGAACGGCGTTGCGGTGCCTGCCCAGCTCCAGTTCCAGCTCGGCGCGCACCTCCATGTCCGCCAGGAAACGCTCCTGGCGGTAGAGCCGTTCACGGTCGAGCATGGGGCCCTCGAGCCCTTCCGCGAGCGGCCCCGTGGACATCGTGCGCGCCTTCTCCAGCAGTCCGACCGCCTGCAGGATCTCGCCCTTGCGTGCGGCGGCGATGCCGGCGGCGGCCAGCCGTTCGTACGCGTACAGGTCCCCTGTCGCCCGCGCCGCCCTCCATGCCGGGCCCTGAGCAACAGCATCGCCAGCAGGGCCCGTTGTTTGGGCGGCCCAGCTCCAGCGCCTTCGCTCCCCGATGGGTCTGCAGCGGTCCGAGAAGGCGGAACCGCAGTCGCGACGGGCCTCCGTCGCCTTCCTCGAAGCCGCGCTCGCGCAGCAGTACACCAGACATTTCCACTCCCCAGGCAAACCTTCGGAAGGCTAGGCATTACCGGCTGGTTCTCGTCGCCCGAAGGCCTGGTGAGAGGGAGGTCATACCGCGTGACGCCCGCGCGCCGTCCGGCAATTGAGAGGGGCGGAGGGCGTACGTCCGCGACGGCGGCGGCCAACGGGGCCTGCGGAGGCCGGTCCTGCGGACGGTCAGCGATCACTCCAGCGGCTGGTCAAACGCCTGGTGGGGCGATCGATAACGCTGGAGTTATTCGTGGAGCTACGGGACATAGAGATCTTCCTGACGCTGGCCGAGGAGCTGCACTTCGGCCGCACCGCCGAACGGCTGCGCGTGTCCCAGGCGCGCGTCAGCCAGGCCATCAGCAGACAAGAGCGGCGCCTCGGCGCCGCACTGTTCGATCGCACCAGCCGGCGCGTGGCCCTGACCCCGGTCGGCTGACGTCTCCGCGAAGACCTGCAGCAGGCCCACGACCTCCTCCGAGCGGGACTCGCCCGCGCCGAGGCGGCCGGTCTGGGAGCGGGCCGGTTACGGCTGGGCGTCATCGGCATGCTCGGCTACGAACTGCGTCCCCACCTCGACGCGTTCCGCAGCCGCCACCCCGGCACCCCGGCACCCCGGCACCGAGGTGCAGTTCACGGAGGTCGTGGGCAGCGACCCGTTCACCTCCCTGCGCACCGGGGAGACGGACGTGAACGTGCTGTGGCTGCCCGTCGCCGAACCGGACCTGACCGTAGGCCCCACCGTGGCCACCGGAGGCCGCGTCCTGGCCGTGCCGGCGGAACATCCGCTGGCCGGTCGGGGCTCCGCGTCCCTGGAAGGCCTCGCCGACAACCGCGTTGCCGACCTCGGCCCCGGCGCGCCCGAGTACTGGGTCGCTTCCATGGTGCCCACGCGCACACCGCTCGGCCGCCGCATACCCCGCGGCCCCGCCGCGCACACCTTCCACGAGATCCTTGCCCTGGTGGCCGCCGGGCTGTGCGTCCACCCGCTGGGCGTGCTCGCCGCCCACTGCAACAGCCACCCCGGCATCGCCTTCGTGCCCATCCACGACGCCCCCGAGCTCCCCTTGGCGCTGGTCTGGCGCTCCACCGCCGACAGCCCCGCCATCCGCGCACTGGCCCGGACCGGCGCTGACATCGGCCCCGTCTCACTCTGACCACAGCAGACCCGGAGACCACTGCGGACGCTGGGACCACTGCAGACCCTGGGACCACTCCGGGCTCCGGGCGCTGCGATGCACCGGACGCCGCCGCCGGTGGAATCGGTCCCGGAGGGCTACTCGAAGGTCTTGACGGCCTGGTAGTAGGTCCACGCGGTGCCGTCGCAGGAGGCCTTGCGGGCGCCCGAGTAGCGGGCACACGCCCGCTTCAGGTCGGCGTGGAACATCTCGTCCAGCCGGGGCTTGGCCGCCCGGAACTCCCCCGCCGCCTTGTAGTTGCGGTAGCCGAAGTCGTGCCGGGCGCAGGCCGTCCGGAAGGGGAAGCCGAAGGGGTTGTCCGGGGAGGTGGTGCAGTAGTCCGTGGTCCAGTCGAAGCCGTACGGCTCCCACTCGCCCTGGTTCCCGCGCGCCGCGGCCCAGGCACCCTGGCTGACCGTGCCCGGCTGCGTCCAGCCGCTCAGCACCTGCGGTTTGTCCTCGGGAACCTGCGGGGCATGCAGAGCCGCGGATGCCGGGGGCGCGAAGGCCAGTACGGCTGCCACGGCGGCGGAGAGCAGGGCGGGGGCGGAGGCGGGGCGGCGGGGCACGCTTCGTCTAACGAAGGCTGCCGACCGGGGTGTCGGGCGTGGCGGCCGCGGGCGCCGGGAGGGCGGAAGGGCGGAAGGGCGGAAGGGCGGAAGGGCGGAAGGGCGCGAACGGTACTCAGGTATGAGCCGATGTCACTCTTCCGGCAGAGATCCGCTTCAGCCTCGGGAGGGACGCGGACTACGGCCTCCGCCGCGAATACTCGTAGACATGAACCGCCGTCCTCTCGTCATCGCCGCCGCCACCGTGGGAGTGCTCGCCACCGCTGCCATCGCCCTGCCCAACCTCCCGCCCAACCCCCTGACCGACACGATCAACGACCAGGTGTTCAAGGAGAAGGGCATGCGCTTCGCGACGGCCGCCGACGCTCCGACGCGTGCGGAGCCGGCGATCGGAGAGCCGGCGCGCGGGAGGTCCGCGCGCGGGGAGGAGACGTGGGTGCTGCCGCGCTGGGTGCCGAAGGACGCGACCGACGTGCGAATAATGGCGCGCACCGACGGCAAGGCGCGGCTGCTCCGCTTCACCCTGGGCTCCACCCCGCTGGACGGCCCGCAGTGCGCTGCGGGCACGCCGAGCAAGCACGCGGGGACGGCGCTGGAGGCCAAGTGGTGGCCTGCGGGCACCCGGGCCGAGGAGCGGCCCGAGTGCCGGGGCACCTACCAGTACCAGGTCACGGTGCGCGGCAAGGAGGTCTACGCCTGGACCGACGGCACCCCGTCCCCGGGCGCGGGCACGCAGGACGGCACCCCGGTCCGGCAGGTGTCGGCCACGTCCCCCTGACCCGGGTCCGCCCGGGGGTTCAGCGAGCTGCGCGCAGCTCGCGGGCCGCCGCGAGTTCCGTGAGGCGGGCCCAGTGGGGGCGCAGCCAGTCCTCCGGCGAGGCGGCCGTCGGCAGGCCCGCGGGCAGACCGTCGTGGAAGGCCGTGGTCTCCGGTTCGACGACTCGGTGGTGCGTCAGGATCCGCGGTTCCCCGGGGCCGTCCGAGGCCACGGCCACGCTCCGCAGGAACATGGCGTTGGCCACGAGCAGCCAGTGCGGCCGGCCCGGGTCTGCGTCCGCGCCGGCGCCGTTGGCGCTCGACAGCGCCCAGGGGTCCGGGGCCAGGTACCGCACCCGGCCGACGCCCCGTGAACTCGGCCGCCGCCGCGCACATCGAGCACGGCTCCTGGGTGCTCCAGAGCGTCGCCGTGCCCAGGTCCCAGTCCGTTCGGGCGGCACCGAGCGCGTTCATCTCGGCATGGGCGAGCGGCGTGCCGCGCAGCGGCCCGGTGCCCGGGCCGTCCTCGTACGCCTCGTTGCGCCCCTCGACGACGGGCTTCCCGTCGGCGTCCGTCAGAACCGCTCCCACTGCGAGGCCTCCGGCCGCGAGCGCCTCGTAGGCGAGGGCGAGCGCCCTGCGCAGAGGCTCCGGCGCGGCGCGCCACTCCGTGTCGAAACCGTGCTCCCCATTACTCATCCGGCCATTATCGCGACCGCCTTGGCCCCCGCCCCGGCACCATCCCCGCACCGTCCTCGCCGCTGGCATCACCCCGTTCGTCGCCACGGGCGCCACCCCGCCCGTCACCCCTGGCGTCACCCCGTCCGCCACCGCTGGCGTCACCCCATTCGCCACCGCTGTCGGCGCCTCGTTCGCCAGCGCTGTCGGCGCCTCATCCGGCAGCACCATCGGCGCCTTCAGTCGTCGCCGCTCGCGCCACCACCACCACCACCACCACCACCACCGCTGGCGTCACCCCGCTCGCCACCGCTGTCGGCACCTCATCCGGCAGCACCATCGGCGCCTTCAGTCGTCGCCGCTCGCGCCACCGCCACCGCCACCAGCATCCGACACCGGCTCCGGCCCCGGCACAGGCACGGCACCGGCAGCGGCCCCGGCACGGACACCGGCACAGCAGCGGCACGGCAGCGGCAGCGCTATCGTCGCCGCCATGGACATCCGCCTTGCCCGCACGGTCTCCGAACTCCTCGCCGCGCAGGACCTCTTCGACGGGCCCGCCCGCGCGGACTGGTCAGAGCGGTTCCTCGCCGCTCCGGGGCACTTGATGCTAATCGCCTACGAGGACGGCGCACCCGTCGGCATGGTCTCCGGCATCGAGATGATCCACCCCGACAAGGGCACCGAGATGTGCCTCTACGAGCTCTCCGTGGACGAGGCCCACCGCCGGCGCGGCATCGGCCGGGCCCTGACCGAGGCGCTCGCCGCCGAGGCCGAGTCGCGCGGCTGCTACGGCATGTGGGTGGGCGTCGACACGGACAACGAGGCCGCGCTGGCCACGTACGGAGCGACCGGCGCCCGCGACGAAGGCGTCTTCAGGATGCTCGGCTGGCCCTTCGCCCGCTAGGTCGCCTCTTTCGGATCTTGTCGGGCCGAGCCCGCGGCGTCTGGCGCCGTGCCTGGGCGTGCTGTCGGGGCGCTCCCGTACTGGACGTACGTGGTCGCCTCGGCAGTGCGGCCAGGCACGGTGCCAGGCGTCGCGGGCCCGGCAAGATCCGAAAGAGACGGCCTGGTTGTTCTGTCCCGGGAGGTTGTGGACGGGTGAGCCAGGTCTCGGCTGAGGGATCTTGCAGGGGTGTGACCCGGATACGCCAGAAACCCGTCCGAACTTGATCTTGGCCTGCTGAGTGTCTGACGGTGTCGGGGATCTTGGCGATGACGGTCGGCCATGCCCTCGACATCTCAGTCTCCAAGATCCCCGACCTCGTCACCCGCGATCAGCTCTGCGTCTCCTCGCCGCGTCCGATAGCGGCCGCATCGGGTATGACGAGCAGCTTGCCGGTGGTACGCCGAGCCTCCAGATCGCTGTGGGCCTGGGCGGCCTCGGACAATGCGTAGCGGCCCGTTACGGTGACCTCAAGCGCCTTGGAGCGCACCCACTCGAACACATCGGCGGCCCGTCGGAGCAGTTCGGACCGATCGGCGATGAAGTCCCCGAGGCTGGGCCGGATCAGGGTCAGCGAACCGCCGTGGGCGAGCCGAATCGGATCAAACGGCGGCACGGCACCACTTGCCGCGCCGAAGAGCACGAGATGGCCGCGGGTTCGCAGGCTGGCGAGGCTCGCATCGAAGGTGTGCGCGCCGACGCCGTCGAAGACAACCGGCAGTCCCTGACCGCCGTTGAGCCGCCTCACCTCGGCTGCGAGATCGTCGACTGCGGAGGAAAGGATCACCTCAGCGGCCCCGGCACGCTTCGCCAGCTCGGCCTTCGCCGTGGTCGACGTCGTGCCGATCACCCTGCCGCCGAGATGGGTGATGAGCTGGGTCAAAAGCAGCCCCATGCCACCAGCAGCCGCATGCACGAGCACCGTGTCGCCCCCCTGAACCGGGTAGGCGTCCTTGACGAGATAGTGCGCGGTCATGCCTTGGAGGAGCACGGCGGCGGCTGTCTCGAAGCCGATGTCGTCGGGCAGCGGCACCAGCCGGGAGGAGTCCACGACGGCCCGCTCGGCATACGTGCCGGGAATCTCCACCCAACCGACCCGGTCCCCGACTGCGACGTCAGCGACGCCGGGTCCGACTTCGACGACCGTGCCGGCGCCCTCAGCGCCCGGGGTGAAGGGCAGCGGGAGGCTGTACCGGCCTTCGCGGTGGTAGACGTCGAGGAAGTTGACCCCGGATGCGGCGACCTCCACGATCGCCTCGCCCGGACCCGGCCGCGGCTGGTCCACCCTGGTCTCCTGCAGCACCTCGGGACCGCCCACTTCGTACACCTGAATCGCTCGCATGGCCCTCCAATAACGGCTCATCCCCACCAACCCCGTTGATGGCTCATCCCCCACCAACCCCGTTGACGGCGATCCGATTCCCGGCAAGCAGACCAGCCCGCCGCCCCGCCGAGAGCTGAGACGCCTGCTGTGCACCCGGGTCTGGGACAGGAGACCGAGGCCGTCAAGGGTCGACGAATGCACCACCCGCCGCTTCCGCACCGCCGTACGGCCACCCGCCACAACCGGCGTAGCCTCAGGCAGCTCCACCGCGCGGCGCACGAAATCGACCACCGCCTCCGGATACTCCTCCGGCCTCGGGAACCGGCCCATCCGCTGGTACGACTTCAACACCGGCAGCAGGGCCAGCTGATCTCCATCCGCGTCCATCCGCTCCGCCGCCCACGCCGCCTCCTCCCGCGTCGGCGCGAAGAACAGATGCAGCGCAACCCAGGATCAAGTTCTGGCGGGTTTCTGCCGTATCCGGGTCACACCCCTTGAACAGGTTCGAGGACGGCCGGCCCCTGCACCGGGCCGCCGGACGCTTCCAGGAACGCTTCCAGGTCTCACCGACCACCGCCCAGCGATGGGCCGACCGGTACCGCGCCCTGGGCGAAGCGGGCATGGGTGACCGCTCCAGCCGTCCCCATCACACGCCGCGCCGGACACCGACCCGGACCGAGCGCCGGATCATCAAAGTCCGCCTACTGCGCCGCTGGGGACCGGCCCGTATCGCCCACCCGCTCGGCCTGGTCCCCTCGACCGTCCACCGCGTCCTGACCCGCTACCGGCTGGCCCGCCTGACCCACCTCGACCGCGCGCGACCGGGCGCGTCATACGCCGCTACGAACGCGAGAAACCCGGCGAGCTCGTGCACGTCGACATCAAGAAGCTCGGCAACGTCCCCGACGGCGGCGGACACAAGGTCCTGGGCCGGCAAGCGGGCCGCAAGACCCGCAGGGCCCACGCCTTCTTCACCGGCGCTGGGATCACCGTCGAACGGGTTCTGACCGACAACGGCTCCTGCTACCGCTCACGCGACTGGCGCGACAGCCTGGCGGCGGCCGGGATCACCCACAAACGAACCCGGCCCCACCGGCCCCAGACCAACGGCAAGGTCGAACGCCTCAACCGCACCCTGCTCGACGAATGGGCCTACGCCCGCCCCTACCGGTCAGACATCGAACGCCGCGAAGCGTTCCCCGGCCGGCTCCACTCCCGCAATCACCACCGCGGACACACCGCACTCGCAGGCAAACCACCCGCAAGCCGCGTCCCCAACCCAACGAGGCAATACAGCCAGGGCCTGCCGTGAAACTCCCGTCGTCGCCCGAGGCAGACGGGAGTTCGACGACAGGCTCTGGGGAGCGTCGCCGCCCCCCGGGGCGGCGTGTCGTGGGGCCAGTCGGCGCACCCTCCGCGCGGCCGGCCCGCGCCTCGCCGAGCATCGGCGGCATGACCGCATTCACCGCGCTGCTCCCGGCCGCCGCCCTGCTGGCGGCGGCCACCGCCCTGCCGCCGTACTCCGACTCCGACTCCGCCGCGGCCGCCACCGCCGACGCCCCCGCCGCCCCCTACGTCGTCGTCCTCGAGGACGCCGCCACCCGCGTCTCCGGGGCCGCCGTCACGCGTGCCCTCGCCGCCGAGGCGGAGGCCGCCGGCGACCGCGTCGGATCCGTCTACGACACCGCCCTGAACGGCTTCGCCGTCCACACCACCGCCGCCCGCGCCGCCGAACTCGCCGCCGATCCCCGGGTGGCCTCCGTGGAGCCCGACGCGGTCTTCCGGATCGACGACACGCCCCTCGACGACCCCGTCGCCCCCCTCGTCCAGGCCCCCGCGCCCTGGGCGCTGGACCGGCTCGACCAGGGCGAACTGCCCCTCGACGGCTCGTACACGTACCCGGCCAAGGGCGCGGGGATCACCGCGTACATCATCGACACCGGGATCAACACCCTGCACCAGGAGTTCGGCGGCCGGGCCCGCTGGGGCGCCAACGCGGTGTTCATGGAAGGCGCCACGGACTGCAACGGTCACGGCACGCACGTGGCGGGGACCGTCGGCGGAGCCACCTACGGGGTGGCCAAGGGGGTTTCGCTCGTCGCCGTGAAGGTGGCGGACTGCCGTGGGGACGCGACCCTGTCGGCCATCACGCGCGGCATCGACTGGATGGTGAAGGACGCCCTCAAGTCGCCCGCCACCCCGGCCGTGGCCAACATGAGCCTGGGCGGCAGCCGCAGCTTCGCCCTCGACCGGGCGGTGACGCGGGCGATCGCGTCCGGGATCACCTTCGCCGTGGCGGCGGGCAACGCCGGCGAGAACGCCTGCACCGGCTCCCCCGCCGGCGTCCCGCAGGCACTCACCGTGGGCGCGACGGACGCAGCGGACCGGCGGCCCGCCTTCTCCAACCACGGTGCCTGCGTGGACATCTCGGCCCCGGGCGTGGCCGTCACCTCCGCGTGGAAGGGCTCCGTCACGGCCGCCGCCCGCGCCTCCGGCACCTCGATGGCGGCACCGCACGTGGCGGGCGCCGCCGCGCTGGTGCTGGCGCGGGGCGCGGCGGCCGGCGGCCCGCGCCAGACGCCCGCGCAGGTGGCCGAAACTCTCGTACGGGACTCCGTGCGGGACCGGATCACCGCCCTGCCCGCCGGGACACCGAACCTGTTGCTGCACGTCCCGACCGGTCCGTAGCCCGTACGGGGTCCTCCGCCGGCGGCGCCTCCCCCGCCCCGGCGGACCCCGGCCGGACCACTGCGGATGCCCACTCCGGAGGCCCTGTCCGAAACCCCACCCGCCCCACCCGCACGGCCGCAGGCCAACGGGTATCCGCCGCTCCGCTCCACCCGGCCTGATGGCACATCAATTTCTGTGTGCTTCGGGCGAAAGCAAGTCATTGACTTCTCAATCCCGCGACGCGTCAATGTCGGCCACCGCACCGGCTCGACCTCCCCCACACAGCGGGTGGGGGGAGGGTTCGTATGACGAAGGAGTCGCGACCCAGTGAGTACAACGTTTCGACGAAGAGTTCTGGCCGGGGCTGGCGCTCTGTCCCTGGCCCTGACGGGCGCCGTGGTGGGTCTGTCGGGCACCGCGCAGGCCGCGACCAAGACGACGCCCGTCCCGATGGACTGCGTCGCGCCGGCGCCCCAGCCGGGTGGTTCGGGCACCCAGCCCTACACGATCACACTGCCCGACGGCGCCAAGGCCGGCGACGTGGTCCCGATCACCATCGACCCGGGCCCGAGCCCGGTCATCCCCAGCTTCTCGGTGACGACCACGAACGTCTCCAAGATCACCCTCAAGGTCGGGTCGACCCTCCAGACGGTCGTCAGCCCGCCCGAGACGGTCGACGTGATCGCCGGACAGGCGCTCAACCCCGCCGCCTTCTCCGGCACCGTCACGATCCCGGACGGCTCCGAGGGCGCCACGGTGCAGGTGGCCCTGGACCTGGCGGTGACCGACGCCAGCCTCATGGGCTCGGTCTTCACCACCACCTGTACGCCCAACCCCCGCCCGAGCGCCTCGCTCGGCTCGGTGGCCGTGGAGGCCCTGCCCAAGGACCCGATCACCACCAAGCTGACACCCAACAGCGGCGAGGCGGGCACCGCGGTCGTCGTCACGGGCGCCAACTTCCCGGCGGGCGCGGTCACCTGTTCCGCGCTCAAGAACGGTACGGCCACGGGTGACACGGGTACCGGCACGGCCACCGCGGCCGGCGTCGCGACCTGCAACATCGTCGTCAACCAGGCCGCCGACGCGATCAAGATCGACGGCTCGATCGCCCCGTACAAGCCCTTCATCTTCATCGTTCCGCAGCCCGGCGTGCAGAACCCGGTCGACGTCGAGGTCCTGCCCGGCCCGCTGGCCATCGGCCCGCAGGCGGGCAACCCCGCCGTCAGCTTCGGTTCGGTCACCATCAACGGCAAGTCCCAGTCGGTCGTCGGCCAGTTCACCGCGATGGCCGTCCAGGACTTCCGTGGCGGGACCCTCGGCTGGGACGTCTCGGCGACCCGGACGCCGTTCCTGAACTCGGTCACCGGACACTCCATGGCCACGGCGCAGATCGGCATCCAGCCGACCTGCAAGGTGACCAACCCGGCCAGCCCGAGCGTCTGCACCACCGGTACGCCCGGTGCGATCTCCGACGTCCCGCTGAAGGTCGCCTCGGCGGCCGCGGGCGGCGAGAACCTGACCGGTGGAGAGTTCGAGATCGGCGGAGCCGGAATGATCCAGCTCCCGCCGTTCATGTTCGCGGACAGCTACCAGTCGGTCGTCACCTTCTCGATCGCCTGACCCGTACGACCCCGCTCCACCCGGGTGGTGGGGGGGAGGGGTGAGCGAGAAACAAGTCGTAACCTACACCCCCCCACCCCCCACCCCCCCCCCTCCGCTCCCCCCCCCCCCCCCCCCGACCCCCCC
>NZ_JBHWMB010000006.1:129985-172467 GCF_042730015.1 Streptomyces sp. NPDC059957
GCACCACCCTTCCGCGCACCACCCTTCCGCGCACCACCTTCGTCCAGCGCTCACACCCTCCCCGTCCGGCCCGACTGGAGAACCGCCCATGCGCACCCGCACCCTCCTCCTCGGCCTGCTCCTCGGCCTCGCCGCCCTGCTGCTCCCCGCCCTCCCCGCGACGGCCGCGGACAACGGCACGTGGGGCGTGTTCCCGACGCCCCCGGCCGGTGCGGCGATGACCGATCGCGCGTACTTCTTCCACCAGGGCGAGGCCGGCACCACCATCAGCGACAGCGCGACGATCGTGAACTCCTCCGACAAGGAGCTGACGTTCCAGATATTCGCCACGGACGCCGTGAACACCCCGGTGGGCGGCGGCTTCGCGCTGCTGCCGGTGGAGACGAAGCCCAAGGACGTGGGCACCTGGGTCGCGCTGCCGCCGGAGACCAGGAACACCGTCACCGTGCCGCCCAAGGGCCGCAAGGACTTCCCGTTCTCCGTGAAGGTCCCGGTGGACGCGACGCCCGGTGACCACGTGGGCGGGATCGTCGCCCTGAACACCGCAGTGGAGGGCATCCAGCAGGAGGGCAAGGTCCAGGTCGGGGTGAAGCGCCAGGTCGGCGCCCGGCTGTACTTCCGGGTCCCGGGCCCGGTGACCCCGGGGCTGAGCGTGGAGGACGTGAGGATCAGCCGGGCGGCGCCGCTGCTGCCCTGGGTCAAGGACGCCCGCGCCAAGATCACGTACTCCCTGGTCAACCGGGGCAACGTGGTCGTCGAGCCGAAGGTGACCGTCTCGGCCGAGGGGCTGTTCGGCCGCCGGGTGCTCGACCGGCCGGCCCGCGAGCTGAAGCTCGTACTCCTGCCCGGCCAGCGGATCGAGCTCACCGAGGACTGGGCGGACGCGCCCCAGTCGGACTGGGTCACCGTCGACATCACCGCCGGCGCCTCGGCCTACCCGGACCTCGTCTCCTCCTCCGCCACGGATCTCGTCGCCGTGCCGTGGACCGCACTCGGCGCCCTCCTGGTGCTGGCAGGCGCCGCGATCGCCGCCCGGGTGGTGCGCCGGCGCCGCCGGGACGCCGCCGAACAGCCGGAACCGGCAACGGACTTGGCTGAAGTGCGCTGATCGGCAAAGGTGTCCCCCAGGGGGCGGCATCCGGCCAACCCCGGTCAGGGGCAGGCGCCGGGAGGCACCACACATGGCACGACAGCACGGCGAAGCGGAGCCCGGCCGGCCCGCGCACGGAACCGTCCCCGCAGGCCGGCCCGCGGATCCCGCCGACGCGGGGGTCGGGCTGCTGACCCTCGTCGAGCGGACGCTGGGCACCGGCACCGCGGTGTACGTCCCGGGGGACGGCTGGATCCGCCTCACGCTCCCGCTCGACGACGGCGGTCCGGCCCCGGTCACGGTGGACGTGATCGCGGACACCCGGCGGGCCCCGCGCGGGATCGCGTACCTCCTGCCGGGCGCCGGGCTGAACTTCGGCTCCGCCTTCTTCACCCCGTCCGACCTGAACCTCGCCCACCGGCTGCGCCGCGACGGCCTGCTCGTCGTCGGCGTCACCCCGCGCGAGGACGCCGCGACCGCACAGGACATCGGCCCCGACCGGGGGCTCGCGGCGCACCGCCGGGACCTGGCCGCGGTCGTGGAGGCGCTGGACGGGGCGCTCGGACTGCCGTACCAGTACGTCGGCCACTCCGCCGGGGCACTGCTCGGCCTGGACGCGGCCGCGCACGACGCCTCTCCCCGCCTGACCCGGGTGGTGGCCCTGGACACGACCGGCCCCTACTCCGGTGACCTGGCCGTACGGGCCGCCCAGACCCGGGACGTGTACGAGGCCCGGCTCGCGGAGGGCGCGTACGCGACCGATCCGGGCCTGGCGGCGCTGGTCGCCCGGGCCGTCACCGACCCGGCGGGCCCCTCGGAGGTCCCCTGGCCCCCGGACCCGGGGCTCCGCTTCACCAACGCCGGGCTCGCCCACTACGTGCTGGTCCGCACGACCCTGCTGCCCGGACCGGCGGACTGGATCCACACCCAGGGCCACGCCGCGGGCTCGTACGCCTTCGGCGCCACCCCGGCCGCGGACCGCTTCGGCCTGACCCACACTCCGCTCGCCACCTGGCACGCGGCGGCCGCCGCCCTGGGCAGCGGGCTGGTCCCGACCGCCCTGGCGCGGGACCTGGCCGCGGTCTGGGCGGGCGACGAGAAGACGTACGCGATCGGCTGGGAGCGGATCTCCGCCGAAGTGGTGTGGATCAACACCGAGCTGGGGCGCGGCGACCACACGCGCGGCCCCCGGCTGATCCGGGCGGGCGGCAACCAGCAGGTCCGCTACACCGTCGTCCCGGGCTACGGGCACGGCGACCCGCTCTGGTCGGACACGGCGGCGGCGGACGCCTGGTCGCTGATCTAAACCCGGCCGGGAACGGGGCTCGGAACTGGGCCCGGAACGGGGCTCGGAACGGGGCTCGGAACGGGGCTCGCCCCCCGCGGTGAGGGTTGCGGGGGGCGAGCGGTCCTACGAGGCGTGCGCCCCGGCCGGGGCCTTGGGCCGGGGACTCCCGTCAGTGGTTGCGCGGGAACCCGAGGTCCACGCCGGCCGGGGCGTCCGACGGGTCGGGCCAGCGGGTCGTGACGACCTTGCCCCGGGTGTAGAACTGGATGCCGTCGTTGCCGTAGATGTGCAGGTCGCCGAAGAGCGAGTCCTTCCAGCCACCGAAGGAGTGGTAGCCCACCGGCACCGGGATCGGCACGTTGACGCCGACCATGCCGGCCTCGATCTCCAGCTGGAAGCGGCGGGCGGCGCCGCCGTCGCGGGTGAAGATGGCGGTGCCGTTGCCGAACGGCGAGGCGTTCATGAGCGCCACGCCCTCCTCGTAGGTGTCCACGCGCAGCACGCACAGCACCGGGCCGAAGATCTCGTCGCGGTAGGCGTCGGAGTCGGTCTTGACGTTGTCCAGCAGCGAGAGGCCGATCCAGTGGCCGTTCTCGTTGCCCTCCACCGTGTAGCCGGTGCCGTCCAGGACCACGTCGGCGCCCTGCGCGGCCGCGCCGGTCACGTACGAGGCGACCTTGTCGCGGTGGGCGGCGGTGATCAGCGGGCCCATCTCGGAGGTCGGGTCGTTGCCGGGGCCGATCTTGATCTTCTCGGCGCGCTCGCGGATCTTGTCCACGAGGGTGTCGGCGATGGAGCCGACGGCCACGACCGCGGAGATGGCCATGCAGCGCTCGCCGGCCGAGCCGTAGGCGGCCGAGACCGCGGCGTCGGCGGCGGCGTCCAGGTCGGCGTCCGGCAGCACCAGCATGTGGTTCTTGGCGCCGCCCAGGGCCTGTACGCGCTTGCCGTTGGCGGAGGCGGTGCTGTGGATGTGGCGGGCGATCGGGGTCGAGCCCACGAAGGAGACGGCCGCGACGTCGGGGTGCGCGAGGAGCGCGTCGACGGCGACCTTGTCACCGTGGAGCACGTTCAGCACGCCCGCCGGCAGACCGGCCTGGCTCGCCAGCTGCGCCAACAGCGTGGAGGCCGAGGGGTCCTTCTCGCTCGGCTTGAGGATGAAGGTGTTGCCGCAGGCCACGGCCAGCGGGAACATCCACATCGGCACCATCGCCGGGAAGTTGAACGGGGTGATGCCCGCGACCACGCCGATCGGCTGGCGGATGGAGGAGACGTCCACGCGGCTGGACACCGAGGTGGACAGCTCGCCCTTGAGCTGCACGGTGATCCCGCAGGCCAGCTCGACGATCTCCAGACCGCGGGCGACCTCGCCCAGCGCGTCGGAGTGCACCTTGCCGTGCTCGGCGACGATCAGCTCGGCGATCGCGTCGCGGTTGGCGTCCAGCAGGGCGCGGTAGGCGAACAGCACCTTGGTACGGGCGGCCAGCGAGGACTGCCCCCAGGTCAGGAACGCCTCCTTGGCGACCTGTACGGCCGCGTCGACCTCGTCGGCGGACGCGAGGGCGACCTGCGTGGTGACCTCGCCGGTGGCCGGGTCGGTGACCGGGCCGTAGTTGCCCGACGCGCCCTCGACGGTCTTGCCACCGATCCAGTGGTTGACGGTCTTCATGCCTAACTCCTTCACAGATGGCGACGTCGCTGCGCGGCTTGCCGGTCGTACTCTTCTCGGGCTTCGACCGCCGACGCACGGGTCGCGGTCTCGGCCACAGGGACATCCCACCACGCCTGTGCCGGGGGTGGGCCCGACACAGTGTCGGGTGTTCGGGTCGATGCGTAGACACATGTGGGACGGTCCGCCGCCCGCGCCTCGGCGAGGGCTTTCCGCAGGTCACCGATGGTGCGGGGCCGCATCACGGCCATCCCGAGGGAGGCCGCGTTGGCCGCCAGGTCCAGCGGCAGGGGCGCACCGCTGTACGAACCGTCCACCGCCCGGAAGCGGTAGGCGGTACCGAACCCCTCGCCTCCGACCACGTCCGACAAGCCCCCGATCGAGGCGTATCCGTGGTTGTCGAGGATCACCAGCCTGACCGGGATCCCCTCCTGTACGGCGGTGACGATCTCGGTCGGGTTCATCAGGTACGTCCCGTCGCCGACCAGCGCCCACACCGGCCGGCCGGGGGCGGCCAGCGCGGTGCCGATCGCGGCGGGGATCTCGTAGCCCATGCAGGAGTACCCGTATTCGACGTGGTACTGGTCCGCGGAGCGGGCCCGCCACAGCTTGTGCAGGTCCCCGGGGAGCGAGCCGGCGGCATTGATCAGGATGTCGTCATCGTCGACGAGGCCGTCCAGCAGACCCAGCACCTGTGCCTGCGTCGGGACGGAGTCCTCGTCGGGAGCCGCGAAGGCCCCGTCGACCAGCCGCTCCCACGCCCTCTTCCCTTCTTTGTACGCCGCCTCGTACGAGGGGTCCACCCTGTACGGGGCGACTTCGGCCGCCAGTTCCGCCAAGCCCTCCCGCGCATCGCAGACCAGGGGGCGGGCGGCGAGTTTGTGGGCGTCGTACGGGTCGAGGTTGAGCCCGAGGAACCGCACGCCGGGGTGCTGGAACAGCGTCGCCGAGGCGGTGGTGAAATCGGTGAGCCGGGTCCCGGCGGCGATCACCAGATCGGCTTGGCGGGCCAGCGCGTCGGCGGTGGCCGTGCCGGTGTGCCCGATCCCGCCCACGTCGGCGGGGTGGTCCCAGGGCAGGGACCCCTTGCCCGCCTGGGTGGAGGCGACCGGGATCCCGGTGGCCTCGGCGAACTCCGCCAGCGCGGCGCCCGCCGCGCTGTGCCGGATCCCGCCGCCGGCGACGATCAGCGGCCGCGCGGAGCCCCGTACGGCGCGGGCGGCCGCCGCCAGCTCGGTCCGGTCGGGCCGGGGCCGGCGTACGCCCCACACCCGCTCGGCGAAGAACTCCTGCGGCCAGTCGTACGCCTCGGCCTGTACGTCCTGCGGCAGCGCGAGGGTGACGGCGCCGGTGCTCACCGGGTCGGTGAGCACCCGTACGGCCTGCAGCGCGGCGGGGATCAGGGCTTCGGGACGGGTGATGCGGTCGAAGTGGCGGGAGACGGGGCGCAGGGTGTCGTTGACGGAGACGTCACCTGCGTGAGGGACCTCCAGCTGCTGGAGGACGGGGTCGGCCGGCCGGGTCGCGAAGGCGTCCCCGGGCAGCAGGAGCACCGGGATCCGGTTGATGGTGGCGAGGGCGGCCCCGGTGACGAGGTTGGTGGCGCCCGGCCCGATGGAGGTGGTGACGGCGTGCGCGGACAGCCGCCCGCTCTGCCGGGCGTACCCGACGGCGGCGTGCACCATCGCCTGCTCGTTGCGGCCCTGCAGGAACGGCATCTCCCCGCGGCCGGTCTCCAGCAGTGCCTGGCCGATCCCGGCGACGTTCCCGTGCCCGAAGATCCCCCAGGTGGCGGCGATCAGCCGCCGGCGGTGTCCGTCGCGCTCGGTGTACTGCCGGGAGAGGAACCGGACGAGTGCCTGCGCGACGGTGAGCCGGACGGTCTGCGAGGTGCTCACGCGGGGTCCTCCGCTCGGTGGTGGAAGGGCAGCCTGGGGTCGACGTCCCGGCCGGTCCAGGTGGAGCGGATCCACCCGTGGTCGGGGTGGTCCCGGATGAGCCACTCCCTGGTCGTGCCGGGTCCCGCCATGACGTTGAGGTAGTACATGTCGTGGCCGGGCGCGGCGATGGAGGGGCCGTGCCAGCCGTCCGGGATGAGGACCGCGTCGCCGGTCCTCACCTCGGTGAGGATGTCGGTCTTCCCCGCCGGGGAGGGGCTGACACGCTGGTAGCCGAGGCCGGGCGTGTCCCCGTGCGGGGCGATCTCGTAGTAGTAGATCTCCTCCAGCCGGGATTCCACGCCGGGATGGTGCTCGTCGTGCTTGTGGGGCGGGTACGAGGACCAGTTGCCGCCGGGGGTGAGCACCTCCACCGCGATGAGCCGGTCGCAGTCGAAGACTCCGGCGGCGGCGAAGTTGTTGACCTGGCGGGAGCACTGTCCGGCGCCGCGGAGCTCCACGGGCACCTCGGCGGCAGGCCCGTACCGGGCGGGCAGCCGCTGCTCGCAGCGCGCGCCGACGAGTGCGAAGCGGCCGCCGCCGGCCGACTCGATCTCGGCGTGGCCGTCCCGGGGGAGGTAGGCGAAGTCGGTGGGGCCGTCGAACACCCCGCGTCGCCCCCGCAGCCGGAAGACCTCCGGTCCGCTCCCGGGGCTCCGCCCCGGCCCCCGCTCCTCGAACGGGGCAACTCCAGCCTCGCCGGCGTTTGAGGCGCGGGGGTCCGGGGGCGGAGCCACCGCCGGGTCCGGGGCGGACCCCCGGGACGGGGGGCTGGGGGCGGAGCCACCGGTTTCGGGAAGGGGCGGGGTGGGGGAGGGCTCCGCGCAGCGGACCTCGCAGCCGCCCGCCAGGGGGAGGACGATCCACTCCGACTCCCCGCACGGGTGCGCGTAAACCTCCCCCGGCCCGAGGTCGAGCACGAGCAGCCTCGTCCAGTCCATCTCCCACTCAGACACCACCGGCACGGCCGAGCACCTCCTCCACTTCCTCCCCGAACGGCATCGCCGTCGAGCACGCCAGCCGCGAGGCCACGATCGCCCCGGCCGCGTTCGCGTAGCCGATCACCCGTTCCAACTCCCACCCCGCGAGCAGCCCGTGACACAGGGCCCCGCCGAAGGCGTCCCCGGCTCCGAGCCCGTTGACGACGGTCACCGGTACCGGAGGGAGCTCCACCACCGTCCCGTCCCGATGCACGGCCAGGACCCCCGCCGGGCCCCGCTTGACCACCGCCAGTTCCACCCCGGCCGCGAGCAGGGCCCGCGCGGCCGCGTACGGCTCGGTCTCGCCGGTGGCGATCGCGCACTCTTCGGCGTTGCCCACGGCCACTGTGGCGAGGGACAGCGCCCGGCGGTACCACTCCCCGGGGTCGGAGGGGCCGTCCTCGGACCCGGAGGGCCACAGCATGGGCCGCCAGTCCAGGTCGAACACCGTGAGCGGGCTCCTGCCGCGTGCCTCCAGCGCGGCCAGGGTGGCCGTCCGGCTCGGCTCGGCGCTAAGCCCCGTACCGGTCATCCAGAACACCCGCGCCGCCCGCACCGCGTCGAGGTCGAGTTCGTCCGCGGCGATCTCCAGGTCGGGCGCCTTCGGGTACCGGTAGAAGTACAGCGGGAAATCGTCCGGCGGGAAGATCTCGCAGAAGGTCACCGGCGTCGGATAGGCCGCCACCTCCGCCGCCCACCGGTCGTCCACCCCGAACCCGCGCAGCTCCGCCCGGAGATACGCGCCGAAGGGGTCCGCGCCGGTCCGGGTGATGACCGCCGTCCGCCGGCCCAGCCGGGCCGCCGCGACGGCGACGTTGGTCGGGGAACCGCCCAGGAACTTCCCGAAGGTGTCCGCCTCGCCGAGCGGTACGCCCGTCTTCAGGGGGTAGAGATCCACCCCGATCCGCCCCATCGTGATCAGGTCGAACGCCAACGGATCCGCAGCCATCACCACACCAATCCTCCCGACCGAGTGCTCCCCGTACCCGAGAGCCTCGCACCCTAAGGTGGCCGTATGACGTCCTCACCGCCCGCGTTGACCCGTATCCGCGTCGGTTCGGCTCCGGACTCCTGGGGTGTCTGGTTCCCCGACGATCCCCGGCAGACCCCGTGGGAGCGGTTCCTCGACGAGGTCGCCGAAGCCGGGTACGAGTGGATCGAGCTCGGCCCCTACGGCTATCTCCCCACCGATCCCGTCCGGCTCGCCGACGAGGTCGGGGCGCGCGGCCTGCGGGTCTCCGCGGGAACCGTCTTCACCGGACTCCATCACGGGCCCGCCGTGTGGGAGGAGACCTGGGAGCACGTGTCGCGGATCGCGGAACTCACCCGGGCCATGGGCGCGGCGCACCTCGTCGTGATCCCCTCCTTCTGGCGGGACGACAAGACCGGCGAGGTGCTGGAGGACCGCACCCTCACCCCCGGGGGCTGGCGCGAACTGACCACGCAGACCGAGCGGCTGGGCAAGCGGGTCCAGGACGAGTACGGGCTGCGGATCGTCGTCCACCCGCACGCGGACACCCACATCGACACCCCGGACAACGTGGCGCGCTTCCTCGACGCCACCGATCCCGCGCTGGTGTCCCTCTGCCTGGACACCGGGCACTACGCGTACTGCGGCGGCGACAGCGTCCGGGCGATCGAGACCTTCGGCGAGCGGATCGGCTACCTCCACCTCAAGCAGGTCGATCCGCGGATCCTCGCCGAAGTCGTCCGGGACCAGGTCCCCTTCGGGCCGGCCGTGGCCCGCGGGGTGATGTGCGAGCCGCCTGCGGGGGTGCCCGCGCTGGAGCCGGTGCTGGCGGCCGCCGAACGGCTCGGCGTGGACCTGTTCGCCATCGTGGAGCAGGACATGTACCCGTGCCCGCCCGACCGGCCGCTGCCGATCGCCCGCCGCACCCGCGCCCACCTGCGCTCCTGCGGCGCCCGCTGAACCGGATCCCCCGGCCGCAACTGCCGTACGCACCCTCGTGGAGGAACAGAACATGACCAGCACGCTCGGCATCGCCGTCATCGGTACCGGGAAGATGGGCTCCGACCACGTCCGCCGCTTCGGCCGGACGGTCGGCGGGGCCCGGGTGGTGGCAGTGGCCGACCCGGACGGGGACCGGGTCAAGGAGGTCGCGGCCGCTCTGGAGGGGGCGAGCGCGCACACCGATCCGGCGGCCGCGATAGCGGCACCCGGGGTCGACGCCGTACTGATCGCCTCGCCCGGACCCGCCCATGAGGAAGCGATCCTGCACGCGCTGGAGCGGCGGCTGCCGGTGCTCTGCGAGAAGCCGCTGACCCCCGATCCGGCGGGTGCCCTGCGGATCATGGAGGCGGAGGCGCGGCTGGGCCGCCGATTCGTCCAGGTCGGCTTCATGCGGCGCTACGACTCCGAGTACGCGCGGCTGAAAGAGCTGCTCGACGCGGGCGGCATCGGGCGGCCTCTGTTCCTGCACTGCCGGCACCGCAACGCCTCCTCCCCGTCCTTCTTCACCAGCGACATGCTCATCAGCGATTCGGTGGTGCACGAGGTGGACGCGGCCCGCTGGCTGCTGAGCCAGGAGATCACCGCGGTGACCGTACTCTCCCCGACCCCGACCTCGGCCGCCCGCGAAGGGCTGCGCGACCCCCGGTTCGTCCTCATGGAGACCTCCGGAGGCGCCGTGGTCGACGTGGAGATCTTCGTCAACTGCGGCTTCGGCTACCAGGTGCAGTGCGAGGCGGTCGGCGAGTCCGGCACCGCCCGGATCGGCGACGGCCACGCGATGGTCGTGCAGTCGGAGGGCCGCTGGGGCGGGGAGATCGACCAGGACTTCACGGTGCGGTTCGCCGACGCCTACGACCGCCAGCTCCGCCACTGGGTCGCCTCGGCCGCGCTGGGCCGGGTGCACGGTCCCGACGCGTGGGACGGCTACGCGGCGGCGGCCGTCTCCGAGGCGGGCCTCGCCGCGGCACACAGCGGCGTACGGACCCCGGTGGAACTGGCCGAACGCCCCTCCCTGTACTGCTGATCCGGCCGCCCGGGCCGGGAACGCGCCCATGTCCGGTCTCCGACCGACGGGGCATCATGGGGGAATGCCCGAGATACCTTCCTCCGCGATCCCGGTCGCGATGCGACTTTCCCGGTACACGAAGACGGAACAGGACGAGATCCTCGGTGGCGGCGCCGACCCGTTCGGTGTGAGCGAGGCCGGCTTGACGTGGCTGCCCAAGGAGGAACACTTCGGCGTCACGTCCGGCGACCGGCTGCTGGCACACGCGGGGCTGCTCCGGCTGCCCGTTGCGATCGGCGGCGCCGAGACGGAGGTGGTGGGTGTCGGAGGAGTGGCCGTCGCCCCCGACGTACGCGGTCGCGGGCTGGCGCGGCTCGTCCTCGCGGCCGCACTCCGCCACGCGCGCACGATGGGCCCGCGCCACGCCCTCCTGTTCTGCCGTCCGCCGCTCGTCCCGCTCTACGAGCGCCTCGGGTGGCATCCGCTCGACGAGGAGGTCCTCGTCGAGCAGCCCGGAGACCGCCTGGTGACCATGCCGCTGCGCACCATGGTCACCCCCTTGCACGACGACTCACCCTGGCCCCCGGGCCCGGTACGGCTGCTCTCCCTCCCGATGTGACTCCTCCCCAGGCGGCTCCCCCCCCTCTCTGGAGGGACACCCCAGCGGGGCCACCGGTCCGTCGCGCTCCCCGGGGGAAGCGCCTGCTCCACCGCATGTGCCACCCGTGTCACGAGGGTCTGCCTTGTGTCACGCATGTCCGCATTACGCGGGTCTTGCGTCACAGCCGGACGACAGGCCCTCCCCTGGCCTCACCCTGCGTCGTTCCCCGGGCACAACGTGAGTGATCGTCAGTGTCCACGCGCCGGCTCCCCCGACGGCCTCCCGGCCGGCCCCGCGGCGTGGACAAGGAGGTGTCGAGGATGAGCGACCGACAGCTGTGGTCGTACAAGGAGATCGCCGCTCACATCCGGGTCCAGCCGGACACGGTGCGCTCCTACCGCAAGCACGGGCTGCTGCCCGCACCCGACCATGTGGAGGGCGGCAAGCCCTACTGGTACGCCGACACCATCCGCGCCTGGGTGGCGCGCCGGCCCGGCAACCGCGGACGCCGCGAGGACTGACACGGCGTCCGGTCCATGGACGGGACCCTCCCGGGCCCCGTCCGCTAGCGGCTCCCCGCGGGCACCGGCTCGGGCTCGGGCCGCTCGGCGGCCGGTGCCGGCTCCCCCTCGCTCAGCCCGAAGCGTTCGTGGAGTCTGCGCAGTGGCGCCGGCGCCCACCAGGTGGCCTTCCCGGTCAGCTTCATCACCGCCGGCACCAGCAGGCTCCGCACGACCATCGCGTCCATCAGCACGGCCAGTGCGATCCCCAGGCCGAGCATCTTGGTGTTGGTCACCCGCGAGCTGCCGATGGCGACCATCACCACCGCCAGGATCACGGCCGCCGCGGTGATCAGTCCGCCCGTGCGGGTCAGCCCGGCGCGCACCGCCCCCTCGTGGTCCCCGGTCCGGTCGTACTCCTCCTTGATCCGGGATATGAGAAACACCCCGTAGTCCATGGAGAGTCCGAAGGCGATGCAGAACATCAGCACGGGCAGGGTGGTCTCGATGTCTCCGGTGGAGGTGAAGGAGAGGAGTCCGGAGAGGTGGCCCTCCTGGAACACCCACACCACCGCCCCGAACATCGCGGTCAGGCTCAGCGCGTTGAGCAGTACGGCCTGGAGGGGTATCAGCAGGCTTCCGGTGAGCAGGAAGACCAGGAGCAGCGTGGCCAGCACCACGACGGCCAAGGCCAGGGGCAGTTCCTCGGCTATGGCGTCGCGGGCATCGACGAGCACCGCGGCCTGCCCGGTCACGGCGGTGTCGAAGGGTGCTTCCACTGCCCTGACCATGCCCACCAGGTCCTGGGCCTGCTCTCCCACTTCCTCGCCTTCGGTGAGCACCGAGAAGTAGGCGTATCCGGTGCCGGCGGTGGAACTGACCGGCCCCTCCACCCCCAGCACTCCGGGCAGGGCTTCCACCCGCCGCTTGTAGGCCTCGAGATCGGCGGCGCCGGAGGCGCCCTCGGTCAGTACGGTCAGCGCTCCGCCGGGGCTGCCGGGGAAGCCTTCACGGATGTGCTGCTGCACCACGTGTGATTCGGCGGTCGCCGGCAGCTGCCGGTCGTCCACAGTGCCGAACTTCACTCCGAGGAAGGGCAGTCCGAGGAGCAGCAGTCCGGCCGTGGTGGCCACGGCGAACACCGGGGCGCGGCGCATGACCAGGTCCGTCAGCCGGGCCCAGCCCCGCCCGCCCCCGGCCCGGCCCGGATCGCCCCCGGACCGGCCCGGATCGCCCCCGGCCGGCCCGGTCCGGCGCCACAGCCGGCGCAGGTCGAAGGAGTTGACCCGCTCCCCCAGCAGCACCAGCGCCGCGGGCAGCAGGATGAGCGCGGCCGCCGCGGCGAGCAGGACCACCGCGACTCCGGCGTAGGCGAAGGAGCGCAGGAAGTACATCGGGAAGAAGAGCATGGCCGAGAGGGCGACGGCCACGGTCAGCGCCGAGAAGAGGACCGTCCGCCCGGCGGTGCGCAGGGTGACTCCGACGGCCGCCACCGGGTCGCGCCCGGCGGCCAGTTCCTCGCGGAACCTGCGCACGATGAACAGGGCGTAGTCGACGGCGAGTCCGAGCCCGAGGGCGGTGGTCAGGTTCTGCGCGAAGACGGAGACGTCGGTGATCTCGGTGAGCCCGCGCAGCACGGCATTGGTTCCGATGATGGCGACGATGCCGACACCGAGGGGCAGCAGGGCCGCGACCGCGCTGCCGAAGACGAGGACGAGCAGGACGAGCGTCACAGGCAGGGCGATCAGCTCGGCGAGCAGCAGGTCCTCCTGGATGGTGGAGGTCACCTCGCGCTGGACGGCGGCCGGCCCGCCGACGGTGACCTTCACCGGTCCGTGCTCGCCGCGGTAGGTCGGGACGATCCGGTCCAGGACGGCGTTGGCCGCCTTCTCGTCGCCCAGCACGCGGGCGGCTATCAGGGCCTGCCGGCCGTCCTGGGAGCGCAGGGTGGGCAGCCCGGTCCGCCAGTACGAGCCCACGCCGGTCACCCCCTGTTCGGCGGCGAGCCGGGCCGTCAGCCGCTCCGCCTCGGCGGCGACGGCGGGGTCGTCCACCCCGGCCGTCCCGGCGGCGGCATCCGCGTCGACGAGCAGCAGCAGGTTGGGCTGGGAGCCGGGGAACTCGCGCTCCAGAGCCTTGGTGGCATAGGTGGAGCGGGCGCCCGGATCCTCCCAGCCCCCGCTTCCCAGACGGTCGGCGACGCCTCCGCCGGCGAAGACGGCCAGGGCGGTGACCACGAGGGCGAGCAGCAGCGAGAGCCTCGGCCGTGTGGTGACGAACCCGGTCCACCGGCCGCCCTCCCCAGGCGACGGCGGTTTTTTGACTTCGGACATGTCTCGGTGTCCCCTTCACCGTGATTGCCAGGCCACTTAGACTGGCAAACACGAGCAGTCGCTCGCGTTTCTCAAGAATGCGAGCGATCTCTCGTGTTTGTCAATCACCCACGGGAAGCAACGGGAAGCAAGGGATTGGACATGCGGGAGACCTCTCGGGCCAAGAGTGCGGACAAAGCGGGTGAATCGATCGCGGAGGCCGCGCTGGGAGCAGCGGCGGAGACCGGACCCGCCCCCCGCCGCCGCCAGGCCCGCGGTGAGCGCCGGATCGCCCAGCTCCTGGCAGCCGCCGCCGGGGTGTTCTGCCGTACGGGTTACGCGGCGGCCAGCACCAACGCCATCGCCCGCGAGGCCGGCGTGTCCCCGGGCACGCTCTACCAGTTCTTCCCGAACAAGGAGGCCATCGCCGTCGAGCTGGGCGGCCACCTCCTCCAGCACGCCCACGAGGCGCACGGCCGGGCCTTCCTCCCCGAGAACCTGGACCGGCCGCTGCCCGAGCTGCTCGACGCCGTCCTGGATCCGGTCATCGCCTTCAACTGCGAGAACCCGGCCTTCTGGGCGCTCATGCACGGCTCCGGCATCCCCGGCATCGCCCAGGAGCACGACGAGCTGCACGCCGGCATGCTGACCCGCGTCGAGGGGCTGCTGCGCGCCTGCGTCACCCCGGACGCCTCCGGCGCCCCCGCCACCGAGGCCGAACTCACCCACGTCGCCCACATGGTGCTCGGGATCGTGCAGACCTCGCTCGAACTGATCCTGGCCAGCGAGGGCGCGGAACGGGCCGCGTACGTCGCGCAGCTGAAGACCGTCCTGTTCCGCTACCTGGACCCGATGATCACCACGCCTCCTCCTCCTCGCTGACCATCTTCCCGACGTCCCCGGGCCCACCGGGGCCGGCACCCGGGCCGGCGCCGGACCCGCCACCGGATCCCGCCCGCAACCGCAGCCCCACCAGCGGGAACACCAGTACGGACACCATCCCGGCCCCGACCAGCGCCGCCGCCTCCCCGGGCTCCAGCTTCCCGGCCTGCACGCCCAGGGTGGTGATCGCCACCACCAGCGGCAGCGCCGTGGAGCCGAACAGCACCAGCGCCGACCGGTCCCGGCGCCCGAGGTCCCGGGGGGCCAGCAGCCACATCGGCAGCCCCCGCACCAGGAGGAAGAGCAGCAGGAACACCGGGAGCAGCACCAGCGCCCATCCGCCGCCGAGCAGGGCGGCGAGGTCGAACTCGATCCCGGTGACCACGAAGAACACCGGCACCAGGAAGCCGAAGCCCATGGCCTCCACCTTCGACAGCACGACCTCGCTGCTCTCCGGTGCGGCCCCGTGCAGCACGAGCCGGGTGATCAGCCCGGCGGCGAAGGCGCCGAGGAGGACGTCGAGGCCGAGCACCTCGGACAGCGCCAGGAACGCCACGAGGATCAGCACCACCAGGCGCACCGCGAACTGCCCGCTGCTGTGCAGGGTCTTGGCGATGACGCGGGCGAACCACGGCGGCTTGGGCCGCATCGCCCAGAACACGGCGGCGGCCGTGAGCACCGCGAAGCCGATCAGCAGCGCCGCCGACTGCCCCGGCGCCCGGCCGCTGAGCAGCAGGGCCATCGCGATGATCGGCCCGAACTCGCCGACCGCGCCCATCGCCATCATCACCGAGCCGAACCGGCTCTGGAGGTCCCCCGAGTCCCGCAGGACCGGCAGGATCGTGCCGAGGGCGGTACTGGTGAGCGCGGTGCCGATGTAGACGCCCTTCTCGAACCCGCCGCCCGACAGCAGCAGGCCGAGCCCGAGCCCGAGCGCGAGGGCGGCCACCCAGGCCCACACCGACCGCTTCAGGGTGTCGCCCTTGACCTGGGCGAACTGGATCTCGTAGCCGGCCAGGAAGATCAGCATCGCGAGGCCGAGCTCGCTGAGCACGTCGATGACCTCGGTGGAGTGCGCCCAGCCGAGGACGTCGGGCCCGACCACGACGCCCAGGACGATCTCGAAGATCACCAGCGGGACGGGGAGCCAGCGCGAGACCCCGTACGCGAGAAGGGGCGCGAGCACGGCGATCGACATGATCAGGATGAGAGTGGTCCCCGAGTGCGCCATGTGTGTCATTTACATACGCTTCGCGCGGATTGTCCACCGCAAAAGATCTCGTCGGATGCTCGCGTCGATACCCCCTAGGGGTATAGTCTCGAAGTGTCGGGATGAACGGTGGGCTCTCCACGAGCGATCCGCAGTCTTCCGGCCGCCCGGAAACGCCCTTGAAGAGGAGAACGACATGAGCGCCGACACGGACACCCAGACCACCACCGTCTACCGGGTGACCGGCATGACCTGTGGGCACTGCGAGGGCGCGGTGACCACCGAGCTCTCCGCCCTGGCGGGCGTCAGCTCGGTCAAGGCCGTCGCCGCGACCGGCGAGGTCACCGTGGTATCGGCCGCCCCGCTCGACGAGGCGGCCGTACGCGCCGCCGTCGACGAGGCCGGCTACGAGTTCGCCGGCCAGGCCTGAGCACCTCCTCTTCGGCAGTACCCCGCAGTACCCCGCCGGGCCGTACCGGCCAGCTCATACTGGTTCCGTACGGCCCGGCCATCCCCCTGGAGCCGGAACATGAGCAGCAGCACAGTGCACGACGGACCCATAGCGGTGGCGCAGGCAGCGGCCGCGGGCGCCGCCGAGGTCGAGCTGACCATCGGCGGGATGACCTGCGCCTCCTGCGCGGCCCGCATCGAGAAGAAGCTGAACCGGATGGACGGGGTCACCGCCTCGGTGAACTACGCCACCGAGAAGGCCAAGGTCTCGTACGGCGAAGGCGTGGCGGTCGCCGACCTCATCGCCACGGTGGTCAAGACCGGCTACACCGCGCAGGAGCCCCCGCCGCCGGAACCCGAACCGGAGCCGCAGGCCGCCGGGGCGCAGGAAGCCCGCGACCCCGAACTGGCGGCGCTGCGCCAGCGCCTCCTGGTCTCCGTGGCGCTCTCGCTGCCCGTCGTCCTGCTCGCGATGGTCCCGGCCCTCCAGTTCGACAACTGGCAGTGGCTCTCGCTGACCCTCGCGTCCCCCGTCGTCGTCTGGGGCGCGCTCCCCTTCCACAAGGCCGCCTGGACCAACGCCCGGCACGGCGCCGCGACCATGGACACCCTGGTCTCGGTGGGGACCGGAGCCGCCTTCGCCTGGTCGCTGTGGGCCCTGTTCTTCGGCCACGCCGGAATGCCCGGCATGCGGCACGGCTTCGACTTCTCCGTCTCCCGCACCGACGGCTCCTCGGCGATCTACCTGGAGGTGGCGGCCGGAGTCGTCAGCTTCATCCTGCTCGGCCGCTACCTGGAGGCCCGCTCGAAGCGGAAGGCCGGCGCGGCCCTCAAGGCCCTGATGCGGCTCGGCGCCAAGGACGTCGCGGTCCTGCGCGACGGCACCGAGGTGCGCATCCCCGTGAGCGCGCTCACGGTGGGCGACCGCTTCCTCGTCCGGCCCGGCGAGAAGATCGCCACCGACGGCACGGTCGTCGAGGGCAGCTCCGCCGTGGACGCCGCCATGCTGACCGGCGAATCGGTCCCGGTGGAGGTCACCGTGGGCGACACCGTCACCGGAGCCACCGTCAACACCTCGGGCCGCCTCGTCGTCGAGGCCACCCGCGTCGGCTCGGACACCCAGCTCGCCCGGATGGCCAGGCTGGTCGAGGACGCACAGAACGGCAAGGCCGAGGTGCAGCGCCTCGCCGACCGGATCTCCGGCGTCTTCGTCCCGGTCGTGCTCCTCCTGGCGCTGGGCACCTGGGTCACCTGGCTGCTGATCACCGACGACCCGACGGCCGCCTTCACCGCCGCCGTCGCCGTCCTGATCATCGCCTGCCCCTGCGCCCTGGGCCTGGCCACCCCGACCGCACTGATGGTCGGCACCGGCCGGGGCGCACAGCTCGGCATCCTGATCAAGGGCCCCGAGGTGCTGGAGTCCACCCGCCGCGTGGACACCATCGTGCTGGACAAGACCGGCACCGTGACCACCGGCCGGATGACCCTGACCGCCGCCCACCCCGCCGAGGGCGTGGACCCGGCCGAACTGCTGCGCCTGGCCGGTTCGCTGGAGCACGCCTCCGAGCACCCGATCGCCCGGGCCATCGCGGCGGCCGCCGCGGACCTCGCCGAGGGCCTGTCCGTCCCCGAGGGCTTCGAGAACCACGGCGGGCTCGGCGTGCAGGGCGTGGTCGACGGGCACGCCGTCCTGGTGGGCCGCGAGAAGCTGCTCGCCGACTGGTCGATCGCGCTGCCCGCCGCCCTCGCCGAGGCCAAGACCGCCGCCGAGGCCGAGGGTTCCACCGCCGTGCTGGTCGCCTGGGACGGGGAGGCCCGCGGGGTGCTGACCGTGGCCGACGCGGTCAAGGAGACCAGTGCCGAGGCCGTGTCCCGGCTGCGGGCCCTGGGCCTGACCCCGGTCCTGCTGACCGGCGACAACAAGGCCGTGGCCGAGACGGTGGCCCGCGCGGTGGGCATCGACGAGGTCATCGCCGAGGTCCTCCCGCAGGACAAGGTGGACGTCGTACGCCGGCTGCAGGCCGAGGGCCGTACGGTCGCCATGGTCGGCGACGGGGTCAACGACGCTGCCGCGCTGGCCCAGGCCGACCTGGGGCTGGCCATGGGCACCGGCACCGACGCGGCGATCGAGGCGAGCGATCTGACCCTCGTACGGGGCGACTTGCGGGTCGCGGCGGACGCGATCCGACTCTCGCGCCGGACCCTGGCCACCATCAAGGGCAACCTCTTCTGGGCCTTCGGCTACAACGTCGCGGCGCTGCCGCTGGCGGCCGCCGGACTGCTCAACCCGATGATCGCGGGGGCCGCGATGGCCTTCTCCTCGGTCTTCGTGGTCACCAACAGCCTGCGGCTGCGCTCCTTCCGCTAGTGATCACTCTTCACGTCCCACACACATCACCTTCACACGAGACGCAGATCACAGGGACCCCGACGTAACCTTCGGGCGACCCCGTGGGTCTAATGGGGCGATGCCGAAAACGTGTTGGGGCGACTACACGGCGACCACACACCGCTCGGCACGCAGACACCCGGTCCGGGTCCCGTGGGGGGAATCCGTTCCGGGGTAAGGAAAGCGCCCCGACCTTCGACCCGTGGGGGGATCGATGGCGGGGCGCTTTTCCTGTACTACAAGCCTTACGGGTACTGCGGGTACTGCGGCTCAGCCCTCGGGTCAGCGGGACTCGACCGGAACGAAGTCGCGCAGGACCTCGCCGGTGTAGATCTGGCGCGGGCGGCCGATGCGGGAGCCGGGCTCCTTGATCATCTCGTGCCACTGGGCGATCCAGCCGGGCAGCCGGCCGATCGCGAAGAGCACGGTGAACATCTCGGTCGGGAAGCCCATGGCCCGGTAGATCAGGCCGGTGTAGAAGTCCACGTTCGGGTAGAGGTTGCGCTCGACGAAGTACTCGTCGGCCAGCGCGTGCTCTTCCAGCTTCAGGGCGATGTCGAGGAGCTCGTCGTCCTTGCCGAGCGCCGAGAGGACATCGTGCGCCGCCGCCTTGATGATCTTCGCCCGGGGGTCGAAGCTCTTGTAGACGCGGTGCCCGAAGCCCATCAGGCGGACGCCGTCTTCCTTGTTCTTCACCTTGCGGATGAAGGCGTCGACGTCGCCGCCGTCGTTCTTGATGCCCTCGAGCATCTCCAGAACCGACTGGTTGGCGCCACCGTGCAGCGGACCCCACAGGGCCGAGATGCCGGCGGAGATCGAGGCGAACATGTTCGCCTGCGAGGAGCCGACCAGACGCACGGTGGAGGTCGAGCAGTTCTGCTCGTGGTCCGCGTGCAGGATCAGCAGCTTGTCGAGCGCCGCGACCACGACCGGGTCCAGGTCGTACTCCTGGGCCGGCACGGAGAAGGTCATGCGCAGGAAGTTCTCGACGTAGCCGAGGTCGTTGCGCGGGTAGACCACCGGGTGGCCGACCGACTTCTTGTACGCGTACGCCGCGATCGTCGGGAGCTTGGCCAGCAGCCGGATCGTCGAGAGGTTGCGCTGCTTCTCGTCGAACGGGTTGTGGCTGTCCTGGTAGAACGTCGACAGCGCACTGACCACGGAGGACAGCATCGCCATCGGGTGCGCGTCACGCGGGAAGCCGTCGTAGAAGCGCTTGACGTCCTCGTGCAGCAGCGTGTGCTGGGTGATGTCGTTGCGGAACGACGCGAGCTGGTCGACGGTCGGCAGCTCCCCGTTGATCAGCAGGTACGCGACCTCGATGAAGGTCGAGCGCTCCGCCAGCTGCTCGATCGGGTAACCGCGGTAGCGCAGGATGCCCTGCTCACCGTCGAGATAAGTAATGGCGGACTTATAGGCGGCGGTGTTTCCGTAGCCGCTGTCCAGGGTGACCAGCCCGGTCTGAGCCCTGAGCTTCGAGATGTCGAAGCCCTGGTCACCGACGGTGCTCTCGACCACCGGGTAGGTGTATTCACCGTCCGCGTACCGCAGTACTACAGAGTTGTCGCTCACGTCATCCCTCACCGACGTAGTGCCTCTTCTTCGAGGTGCCCTGACTGCCTCTACCTTCCCCCATTTGGCGCAGGTGAGTGCACTCGGGGTCGAGCTTTGGTGTTTTCGACGGCACTCAGTGCCGCCAGCGTGCACATCCTGCCCCCTCCGGAACCGTTGTAGGAACCCCAAATGATCGATCATCTAGGTGATGTTTCCCACCGGTATCCGGCCGGACAGTCTGGGTGCGACGGCTGTGTACCTCCTGCCTGCGGAAACGGTACGCACCGCCTGACCCAGGGCTTTGCGGGACCCGACCAGGACGACCAGTTTCTTCGCCCGGGTGACGGCCGTATACAGAAGGTTCCGCTGGAGCATCATCCAAGCGCCGGTCGTGACCGGGATCACCACGGCCGGATACTCGCTCCCCTGGGAGCGGTGGATGGTGACGGCGTACGCGTGGGCCAGCTCGTCTAGCTCCGCGAACTCGTAGGCCACTTCCTCGTCTTCGTCCGTGCGCACCGTCAGCCGCTGTTCCTCCAGGTCAAGGCCGATGACCACGCCGACCGTGCCGTTGAAGACCCCGTTGGCACCCTTGTCGTAGTTGTTGCGGATCTGGGTGACCTTGTCGCCGACCCGGAAGACCCGGCCGCCGAACCGCTTCTCGGGCAGGCCCGGCCGGGCCGGGGTGATGGCCTGCTGGAGCAGCGCGTTGAGGTTTCCGGCGCCGGCCGGGCCGCGGTGCATGGGGGCGAGCACTTGAATGTCACGCCTCGGGTCGAGACCGAATCTGGCCGGAATGCGACGGGCGGCGACGTCGACGGCGAGCTTTCCGGCCTCCTCGGTGTCCTCCTCGGGGAAGAGGAAGAAGTCGGGCAGCCCGTCGGTGATCGGCGGCAGGCCGGTGTTGATCCGGTGGGCATTGGTGACCACCCCGGACTGCTGGGCCTGCCGGAAGATGGTGGTCAGCCGGACGGCCGGGACCGGCCCGCCCTCGGCGAGCAGATCGCGCAGCACCTCGCCCGCCCCGACCGAGGGCAACTGGTCCACGTCCCCGACCAGCAGCAGGTGGGCACCCGGTGCCACGGCTTTGACCAGCTTGTTCGCCAGCAGCAGGTCGAGCATCGAGGCCTCGTCCACGACGACCAGGTCCGCGTCGAGCGGGCGCTCCCGGTCGTACGCCGCGTCCCCGCCCGGTTTGAGCTCCAGGAGCCGGTGCACGGTGGAGGCCTCGGCCCCGGTGAGCTCGGCAAGCCGTTTCGCCGCCCGGCCGGTGGGGGCGGCGAGGACGACCTTCGCCTTCTTGGCCCGGGCCAGCTCCACGATCGAGCGGACGGTGAAGGACTTTCCGCAGCCCGGCCCGCCGGTGAGGACCGCGACCCGGCGGGTGAGGGCGAGTCGGACGGCGTCCCGCTGCGCGGGGGCCAGCGTGGCTCCGGTCCGGCCGGCGAGCCAGCCCAGGGCCTTGTCCCAGTCCACGTCCTGGAAGGCGGGCATCCGGTCCTCCGGCGCGTGCAGGAGGCGGCGTACCTGACCGGCCAGGGACAGCTCGGCACGGTGGAACGGCACCAGGTACACGGCGGTGAGGGGGTCCGGGCCGCCCTGCGGGTCCGGGACGGATTCCCGTACGACCCCTTCCGGATCGGCGGCCAGCTCGGCCAGGCAGTCGATGACCAGCCCGGTGTCCACCTGGAGCAGCTTGACCCCGTCGGCGATGAGCCGGTCCTCCGGCAGGAAGCAGTGCCCCTGGTCGGCGGACTGGGACAGGGCGTACTGGAGCCCGGCCTTGACCCGCTCCGGACTGTCGTGCGGGATCCCGACGGCCTGCGCGATGCGGTCGGCGGTGAGGAAGCCAATGCCCCAGACGTCGGCGGCGAGCCGGTACGGCTGGTTCTTGACCACCGAGATGGAGGCGTCGGCGTACTTCTTGTAGATGCGCACGGCGATGGAGGTGGAGACGCCGACCCCCTGGAGGAAGACCATGACCTCCTTGATGGCCTTCTGCTCCTCCCAGGCCGCGCCGATCAGCCTGGTGCGCTTGGGGCCGAGGCCGGGCACTTCGATCAGCCGCTTCGGCTGTCCCTCGATGACGTCGAGGGTGTCGAGGCCGAAGTGCTCCACGATCCGGTCGGCGATCTTCGGGCCGATGCCCTTGATCAGGCCGGAGCCGAGATAGCGCCGGATGCCCTGGATGGTCGCGGGCAGCAGCGTCGTGTAGTTCTCCACGGCGAACTGCCGGCCGTACTGGGGGTGCGAGCCCCAACGGCCCTCCATGCGCAGCGACTCGCCCGGCTGGGCCCCGAGCAGGGAGCCGACGACCGTGAGCAGGTCACCTGCGCCACGGCCCGTGTCCACCCGGGCGATCGTGTATCCGGTCTCCTCGTTGGCGTAGGTGATGCGCTCCAGCACCCCTTCGACCACCGCCGGCGCCACGGCCGCGTTCGTCGTCATGGCCCGAAGCTACAGCCCGGGTACGACGGGCCCGCCGGGCCTGTGGAAAAAAGCCGGCCACCCGGAAACCGCGAGCGGACAACCGAAAGGGGGTCCGGCCTTTCGGCCGGACCCCCTCACGGTTACCCCTCCCTCGTCGGACTTCCCGATCCCCCCGGATCCCCCCCGGAAGTCCCGACGCAACATACGACCCGCGACCCCCGCCCGTGGTTGCACGCGAATCCGGAACTTTACCTTTCCATTACCCAAGGGGGTTCCGGGCGCCATCCGAGGTGCCGCCCAATCGCCACAGAAGTAGCGTTTCAGACATGAGCGAACCTTCCTTCCAGGACGACGTGCTGACCGAACTCGGCGACGACCGGCTGACCGAGATCGCCGGCCTCCTCGGCACCGACACGAACGGCGCCCGTGACACCGTCGCGACGACGGTCGGGGCGATGACCGGCGACCTCCAGCAGAAGGCCGACGCCGATGACGACGACGGCAACGAGGTCCGCCAGGCCTTCGCCGAGGTCACCCAGGCCCCGCTGGAAGGCGTGGCCACCCTCGGCGGCGGCCTGGGCGGCATGCTCAGCGGCGGAATGATGGCCGGGGTGCTCGCCAAGGTGAGCAAGCCCGTGGCCAATGCCGTCTCGAAGAAGACCGGCATCCCCGCGCCCACCGTCGCCCGGGTCATCGAGCTGCTGATCCCGGTCCTGCTGGCGGTCTTCGCCAAGCGCGCGGCCTCCGGGAAGGGCGGCGGCGCAGGAGCCCCGACGGCGGCCGGCGGCGAGTCCCCGATCCCGTCGCCGGGAGCGGTACCGGGAGCGGCGGGCGCCGCTCCCGCGGGTCCGGCGGGCGCGGCCCCGGCAGGCGGCGGCAGCCTCGGCGACCTCCTCGGCCAGATCCTCGGCGGCGGAAAGAAGTAGCGAGAAAAGAGAGCGAGAAGGAGCGCGAAGCAGCGCGCCTCACCCGTTCGGACGAATCGGTCCCGGGCCGGGTCCGGACCGCACCAGCGGTCCGGACCCGGCCCGCGGTCAGATCGCCGGGCGGTAGAAGAAGGTCTTGCGGCGCTCGATCCTGCCGTCGCGCACGAGGTAGGTGTCGGCGAAGGCCTCGTCCAGGGTCTTGCCGTCCTTGTCGGCGCCCTGGAAGCGCCCCCAGCAGGCGGCCGCGGCCAGACCGCCGGTCACCTGGCTCACCTCGTGGGCCCCCGAAGTGATGATCCGTTCGTGCTCGTAGAACCGGCGGATCCGGTCGAGACCCTCCAGTGCCGGGTAGCCCGGCCGTTCGTACACGGCGTCCGGCGCGAACACCTCGCCGAGCCGGTCCCACGAGCGGGAGTCGATCACCTGGAACAGTCGGGCCACCAGGGATTCGGCGGTCACCGGTGCGGGCGACGTCGTTGTCACGGCCTTGCTCCTTAAGGGTGTGGACGAAAAACGGAAGGCTGGAAAGCTCCGGTCACGGCCCGTCGGCGAGGGCCTTCTCCCAGGCCGCGGACAGCCGCGAAACCCCTTCCCGGCGCTGCGCGCCGTCCAGGGAGGCGAAGGACAGCCTCAGGACCCGCGAGCCGTCCTCCTCTATGCAGAACGGCGTGCCGGGCACGATGGCCACCCCCTGCGCCAGCGCGTGCGCGTACAGCGCGTCCGAGCCCACCCGGGTGTCGGTCAGCCGGCACCAGAAGAAGAGCCCGCCGCGCGGCCGCTCGAAGTCCAGCCAGGGCAGCCGCTCGCGCAGCAGCGTCTCCATGGCGCGGGCCCGGCCGCCGTACAGCGTGCGCAGGCCTGCCAGATGGGCCGGCAGGAACTCCGGGTCCCCCAGCAGATCTGCGAGGAGGTACTGGCCGAAGGTGTTGGTCTGGAGGTCCCCGCACTGCTTGGCGGCGACCAGTTCCCCGATCAGCTCGGCCGGGGCGACCAGGCCGGCCACCCGCAGTCCCGGGCAGACCGTCTTGGACAGGCTCATGAGCCGGACCACCCGCCCGCTGTGGACGTCGGTGGACGGCAGCCGGCTCCCCTCGTAGGCCAGGTCCCCGTACGGATCGTCCTCGACGACGAGGAAGCCGAACCGCTCGGCCAGCGCGGCCAGGTGGCGGCGCCGCTCCTCGGAGAGCACGGCTCCGGTGGGGTTGTGGAAGTGCGGTACGACGTAGACCAGTTTGGGGCGGGCCCCGGCGAGGAGGCGCTGCTCCAGTACGTCGGTGCGCATCCCCTCCGCGTCGCCGGGCACCGGCAGCAGCCGGGCGCCGGCCCGCCGGAAGACCTGTACGGCGCCCAGGTAGCTCGGGTCGTCCAGGGCCACCTCGTCGCCCTCGTCCACGAGGGTCTGGGCGACGAGGTCCAGGCCCTGCTGGCTGCCCGCGGTGACCATCACCCGGTCGGGGCCGACCGGGGCCCCGGTCGCGCTGGCCCGGGCGGCGATCACCTCGCGCATGGGGGCGATGCCGTCCGTGGGGGCGTACTGGAGCGCCCGTACGGCCGACCCGCCCGACCCGGCGAACAGCCGGTCGGTGGCCTCGGCGAGCCGGGTCACGGGGAAGCTGTCGGGGGCCGGGATCCCGCCGGCCATCGAGAGCACCCCGGGGGCGGCGGCGGCCGCCAGGATCCGGCTCACCGCGTCGGAGCGGCCCCAGCCGGTCCGGCGGGCCAGCAGGTTTTCGATGCCGCGGGGGGCCTCGATGCCGCCGGGGGCGCCGAGGGGAGTGGCGGGTTGCTGCGCTGCGCTCATCTTGCGTCCGCCTTCCGCGGCTCGGCGACGATCTGGGGCGGGAAGTCCTTCAGGCGCCACACCGGCGATTTCAGGACGACCAGGACGGCGGTCAGGAAGAGCGCGGCCGTGACGAACAGCGTTTCCCGCAGCCCGATGAGGTCGCCGAGCCAGCCGCCCAGCAGGGCGCCGAGCGGGAGCGTGCCCCAGGAGACGAAGCGGTACCCGGCGTTCATCCGGCCCAGGAGGTGGTCCGGGGTCATGGACTGGCGCAGGCTGATGATGTGGATGTTGGCCATGGTGCCGCCGGCCCCGATCAGGCCGAAGGCGGCGACGAACAGGACCAGCGAGAGCGCCCCGCCGTTCGCCGGAGCGGCCGGGATGGCCACCGGGGCCAGGCAGCACAGCAGCAGGGCCGCCAGGATGGCCGGTCCGAGTCCCGTCTTCCGCTTGAGCCACTGGGCGAGCATCGAGCCGACCAGGGAGCCCACCGCACCCGTGCCCAGCAGCAGGCCGATGCCGCCGGGCGAGATGCCGAGCGTGCGGGCCGCGTAGAGCACGAAGACCGTCTGGAGGGACATCCAGCACAGGTTGTACAGCCCGGACTGCAGGGCGCAGGCCCGCAGGTGGGCGCTGTCCCAGATGATCCGGATGCCCTCGGCGATGCTGGTCCGGATCCCGGTGCGCTCCTGTTGGGGCACCGGCTCGGGCTCGACGCGCCGTACGGCGAGCAGCGTCAGCACGGAGACGAGGTACGAGGCCCCGTTGATCAGCAGCGCGTAGGGGGCGGTGACCCAGCCGATGAGCAGACCGGCGAGGCCCGGCCCGCCGATCTGGGCCAGCGAACTGGTGCCCTGGAGCTTGCTGTTGCCCTCCACCAGGTGCTCCTTGCCGACCAGGGTCGGCAGGTACGACTGGTAGGAGACGTCGAAGACCACCGTGAGGGTGCCCACGAGCAGCGCGGCGACGTACACGTACTCGATGCGCAGCAGGTCGAGCACGGCCAGCAGCGGCACCGCGCTGACCAGCAGCGCACGCCCCACGTTGGCCATGATCATCAGGGGCCTGCGCCGCACCCGGTCGACCCAGACGCCGACCAGGAGGGTGACCATCAGGAACGGGGCGTAGGAGGCCGCGTTGACGAAGCCCACCTGGGAGGAGCTGGCGTCGAGCGTCAGCACCGCGGTGAGCGGCAGCGCCAGGGTCGTGACCTGGGCCCCGACCTGCGAGATCGCCTCCCCGGACCAGAACTTGAGGAACTCCGGGTCCCGCCAGAGCGTGGCGGGGGCGGCGGTGGCCGCGGGCGGCGCCACCGTCTCCTCCACCGGCTCGGCGGCCCCGTTCCCGATGTCGGTCACTTGGCTTCCACTCCCTGTGCCGCCGGGTCCACGTGGAACGCGCAGCCGATCTGGGCGCCGCGCAGCATGCTCACGATGCCCACGGCCGGGTCGGTGACTCCGCGGGCCAGGGTGCCGGCGTAGCGTCCGTCGACCATCAGCGTCCCGTAGGCGACGGCCATGTCCTCGCAGGTCTCGCCGTCCTCGGAGAGGAACCGCTCGGTGGTGGGCAGCAGGCGGTGCTGGAGGACGTACGGGCCGTCGACGGCCTGGCGGAGCTTGGCGACCCATTCCTTCTGGTCGGTGGTCCAGCCGGGGGTGACGCCGACGCCGCCGTAGAGCAGGGTGGGCTTGAGGACCAGGTGGTCCTTGTTGGCGATGGCGTAGGGCAGCAGGTCGATCTTCTCGCCGCCGAAGGTGACCTTCTCGTCGCGCACGAAGCGGGTCCAGGGCAGGATCCGGTCGATCAGCTCGCGCTCGGCCTCGGTGAAGACGGCGCGGTTGCGCTCGTCGCTGAGCATCGCGAGGCTGCCCTTGTTGCCGTACAGCTCGCAGTCCAGCGGGGCGAACAGTTCGACCGTGCCGGCCTCGACGGCGTCGAGCAGCGGGTTGACGAGGTCGTAGGTGCGGGGCTCGTCGGGCATTTCGCCGGGCAGGAACATCCGGTAGACCACGTCGACCTTGCGGCCCTCGTGGACGACGTTGCCGTTCTCGTAAGCGAAGTCGCCCAGGTGACAGACGACGGTCTCGAAGCCGAGCCGCTCGAAGGCCGGTACGACGAACTCCATCCAGCACTTGGACTTCTCGAAGCCCTCGGGCCAGTCGGTGATCGCGAGCAGCGGCCGCTCGATGCCTTCGAGGGAGGGCGCCTGGCGGCGCAGCACCTCGGTGATCCGGGCGAGCGGGTCGGGGTAGACCAGGCTCTCGGCGGCCGCGAACTTCGCGAACTCCTCGTCCTGGATCAGGGCGCGGGCGAACTCGCCCATCTGCCAGCCGCCCAGCGAGGAGCCGGTGTTGAGCTCCATGACGCGGAAGCCGCCGGTCTCGCGGTACAGGTCGGCGCGGGAGAGCGGGGCGAGCTCGTCCACGGAACCGCGCAGGACCAGGTCGGCCTGGGTGGGGGACATGCCCACCGCGGTGGCGAAGGCGCGCAGGTCGCCGCCGAAGAGCCGGGCGGGCACCGCCTTGAGCAGTTCGAAGAGGCCGTTCAGGTCGCTCTCCAGGCCCGTCACGTCGGCCTCGCTGAGGAAGACGGGGCGGTTGAGCCCCTCGCCGCCGCCGGCCCCGTAGCGGAACCACTCCACGCCTCGGACTCCGGAGACGGTCTGGCGGGCCGCGGTGCGCTCGTGGTCGAAGAAGCGGCGGGTCACGGCGTTCTCGACGCGGGCGCCGAGCCGGTGCGCCGCGACTCCGGAGACCTCCGTACGGGAGAGGGCCTCGGCGCGGTCCAGGGCACGACGGGTGCCGGCCGGGTTCTCGCTGACCGCGACGAGCGCGGCGGAGCGGGGGGTCAGGCCGCGGGGCGGGAGCAGCAGCTCGTCGCCGGGCTCGACCAGGGCGACGGCCTCGGCGAGGTCCTCGACGTCCTCGGGGCTGGGCAGGACGACGCGGTCGACGGCTCCGTCGTAGGCCGGGTAGAGGAAGCGGACCTCGGCGCTGAGGGCGCGGGTCGGGGTGATGTCGGGGGTCTGTTCGAAGGCGATCCTGGCGGCGGCCAGCGGCAGGTCCACGCCGGTGGCGAGCTTGTACAGGTGCGGGATGAGGTCGCCGCCGAGGCGGCCGTTGAGCTCGATCAGGCGGGGGCCGTTGGCGGCGACGCGCAGTTCGGTGTGGGTGACGCCGTAGTCGACTCCGGCGGCGCGGTGCGAGTCCTGGACCAGCTGGGTGACGGCGTCGGCCCAGGGCTCGTGGCGCCAGTCGGTGACGAGGTGGCCGACCTCTTCGAAGTACGGGTGGGCGCCGAGGCGCTTGCGGGCCACGCAGACCGGGGTGGCCACGCCGTCCACGACGACGCTGTCCACGCTCAGTTCGGGGCCTTCGATGAACTCCTCGATCAGGACCGAGGCGGTGGTGCCGGCGCCGCGCAGCCGACTGGTGGAGGCGAGCCGGAAGGCCCGGCGCAGGCCGTCGACGTCGCGGGCCATCATCACGCCGAAGCTGCCGCCGAGGGTGCGGGGCTTGACGACGACGGGGAAGCCGATGGACTCGGCGGCGGCGACGGCCTCTTCCTCGGTGGTGGCCGGGATGTAGCGGACGGCGGCCATGCCGGCCGCTTCCAGGGCCTGGCGGGTGGCGTACTTGTCGCGGCAGATCTTGGCGGCGGCCGGGTCCATGGCCCGCATGCCGAGCTTCTTGGCGACCGAGGACACGGCGACCAGTGACCACTCGTCCCAGGTGACGATCGCCGCGTCGGCGACCTCGCCGCGCAGGTCGGCGACCGGGGCGTACAGCTTGGCGGCGTCCGTGGTGTCGGCGATCCGGTGGGTGTCCACGTAGCGGGCCTGCCAGGTCGGCGCCTCCGGCGCGACGAGCGTCACCTCGTAGTGCTGGGCGAGGGAGGCCAGGGCGTACTCCCGGTACTGCTGTATGCGGCTGCCTACGAGGATGACGCGCTGGCGTTCGGAGGTCATGAAGACCACGGTGGATTCCTTTCCGGTTCGGGGCGTGGAGCGGGTTCGCCCCGGAGAACAGGGGGTGCGAGAGGTCTTGCGAGGTGTGGTGGGGGTCAGTCCGTCCGGTCGGCGCCGCCGCCGGCGGCGGCCGGTGGGGCTCCGACGGGGACGCAGGTCAGGCGGAAGGAGTCGGCGGACTCCGTGATGGCCGCCTCGACTTCCCGGGTGGAGGAGCCGCGGAAGCGGAAGCGGGTGCCGACGTGCTCGTAGCCGCTGATCGCCGGGGCCGTGGAGCCGACCGGGGTGTGCTTGACGGCGTACGGGAGCCGGCCGGGCGCGGGTTCCCGTACCCAGCCGGCCGCTTCGACCCGGCAGGGGGCGGGCACCGGGAGCGGGAGCAGCAGGTAGCCGCCGACCTCGCCGGTCTTGAGCGGCGGCAGGACGGGGGTCAGGCCGAGCTGGATGTCCACGGCGGCGGCCATCAGGTCGATGCCGTGGACGTCGCGCCAGGTGAAGGGGATCTCCCCGCCGCCCACCCGGGCCCCGCACTCCAGGAAGACCAGCGCGGGCCCGCCGCCGGGGGCGGGGGTGACGAAGGCCTCGAGGTGGAAGACCCAGGGCTGGGAGCCGCCGAGGGCGGGGCCGACCGCGGCGGCGAAGGCCTCGACCGCCTCGAGCAGCGCGGGGTCGTCCTCCTCGACGGAGCCGAGCCAGGTGCCCTGGGTGAAGTCGGCGCAGGTGCCGCCCACGTAGCGCGAGACGGTCCAGCTGCCGAGCGAATCGCCTTCCCACAGGCCGTCGATGTGCAGGATCGGCCCGTCCACGTAGCTCTGGACGAGGTGCGGTTCGGCGGCCAGGGCGGCGACCAGGTGGCCGAGCTCCGCCAGTTCGGCGGCGGAGTCGATCTGGACCACGCCGCGGCTGGCGGTGCCGCGGTGCGGTTTGACGACCAGCGGCCAGCCGTGGGCCTCGCCGAAGGCGAGCACGGCGGCCGGGTCGGGAGCGGGGGCGAAGGCGGGCACCGGCAGGCCGGCGGCCTCGGCCGTGCGGCACATGGTCAGCTTGTCGCGGAACACGGCCAGTTCGGCGGTGTGCTGGCCGGGGATCGCGAACTCCTCGCGGATCAGCGCGGCCGTGTCCAGGTCCCCCTCGTTGAGGGCGATCAGCCGTGCCGGGGCGCCGAAGCGGGCCACCAGCCCGGTGACGGCCTCGCGGACGGCGGGCAGGTCGTCGGTCAGCCCGACGGTGGTCACGGCGGCGGCGCTCTGCGGCAGGGAGGCGCGGCCGAGCTCGGTGCTCACGTAGGTGACGTGGGCGGCGCCGTGGTCCAGGTAGTCGGCGTAGTGCGCGTGGGTGTCCCGCCAGCGGTGCAGGACGATGATGTGCGGCCGGTCGGCGACGCTCATGCCGTCTCGCCCCCCTCACCCGCGTCGGCACCGGGGTCGGTTGCGGAGGCGGCGGCGGCTGCGGAGGCGGCGGCGGCGAGCCACGGCAGGGCGGCCGTAGCCATCGTGCGGACGCCGACGGAGAGCGCGGGTCCCGCCACGGGCGCGAAGGTGGAGGAGTGGTTCTGCGGGAGCTCGTCCAGCTTGCCGGCGGCGAAGGCCTCGCCGAAGGCCTGCGGGTCGAGGCCGCCGTAGAACCAGTACACCGAGGGGACCTGAGCGGCGGTGGCGAGGAGGCCGAAGTCCTCGCTGGCGGTGGTCGGGCCCATCGTCATGACGGCGCCGGCCCCGAAGTGCTCCCGGTGGGCTTCGGCCACCCGCTCGGCGCTCGCGGTGTCGTTGACGGTCATGGGCAGGTGGTAGACCGAGGTGATCTCCGGGTCCGCGGTCGCGCCCGCGGCGGCCGACTCGGCGCGCGCGAGGCGCTCGACGGCCGCGAGGACCTTCTCGCGGACCGGCGCGGAGCTGGTGCGCACGTTGATGCCGAGCTCGGCCGTGTCGGGTATGACCGCGGCGGTGGTGCCGGCGTGCAATTTGCCGATGGTGACCACCACCGGTTCCTGGGCGGATATCTCGCGGGAGACGATCGTCTGGAGCCGCAGTACGAGCGAGGCCGCCATCACCACGGGGTCCACGGCCGCCTCGGGCTTGGAGCCGTGGCCGCCGCGCCCGAAGAGCTTGACGGTGAGGGAGTCGGTGGCGCCCATGACCGTGCCCGGCAGGGTCGCGATGAGGCCGACGGGCCCGGGTCCCACGTGCGAGCCGAGGATCACGTCGGGGCGCGGGAAGCGCTCGAAGAGGCCGTCCTCGACCATCTCGCGCGCTCCGTAGCCGCTCTCCTCCCCCGGCTGGAAGACGGCGACGACGGTGCCGCTCCAGGCCCCGCGGTTACGGGCGAACAGGGCGCAGGACCCGATCAGTGCGGCCACGTGCAGGTCGTGGCCGCAGGCGTGCATCACCGGGACCTCGGCGCCCGCTTCGTCGGTGGCGGTCTCGGTGCTCGCGTAGGGCAGCCCGGTGGCCTCCTTGACGGGCAGCGCGTCCATGTCGGCGCGCAGCATGACCACCGGTCCGTCGCCGTTGACCAGGACCGCGACCACGCCGGTGCGGCCGACGCCGGTGGTGATCTCCCAGCCGCCCTGGGCGGCCAGCCGCTCGGCGACGAGGGCCGCCGTCCGCTTCTCCTGGAAGGCGAGTTCGGGGTGGGTGTGCAGCTCGCGGTAGTCGGCCTCCAGGGCCGGCATCAGCGAGTCGAGGCCTTCGAGCAGTGCAGTCATGACGTCCTTCTCAGGCATGAGGGGTGACGGACACGGGGTGTTCGCGACCGGGATGTTCGTGTACGGCCCATGAGGCGGCCAGCGCCGCCGCGGCGGTCAGTGCGGGCCACCACGGCAGCCAGGCGTTGTGGCCGGCCGATCTCAGGAGTTCCGCGAGCATCGGGAACGTGCCGCCGAACAGGCTGATCGCGACCGCGGTGGGCAGGCCGACGGCGACGGCGCGCACCGCCGGCGGGAACAGCTGCCCCGCGAAGACGTTGCTCACCGCGAGCGGGAGGCCCAGCAGGAAGAGCAGGACGACGGTGACTACGGGGACGGGCGCCTGTCCGGAGGTCATGGCCAGCAGCAGCGGCACGGTGCCCAGGGCGAGCCCGGCGAAGCCGAGGCGCAGCACGGGCAGGGCGCCGAACCGGTCGGCCGCCTTGCCGCCGCCGAGCATGGCCGCGAGGAGCGCCACCATGCCGAGGAGCAGGGCGGCGGAGGTCTCCTCCTTGGTGGCGGCACCGGCGCTCTCGGCGTACGAGGGGAAGTCGACGGTGACGAAGTAGAAGGTGGTGGTGGCCCCGGAGGTGATGGCGAACACCACGGCGAGCCGCCCGAGATGGGCCCGCAACACCGGCCAGGGGCTCGGTGCCTTGGCCTTCGCGGCCGCCTCGCGCGCTGCCTTGCCCGCCGGCTCCCCCGTTGCCCGGTCCGCCGGCTTGCCCGCCGCGGCCGTGAAGACCCCGCTCTCCGCCGCCCCGCGCCGGATCCACAGGGCGGTCAGCCCGAGCAGCCCGCCGAAGGCGAAGCCGTAGCGCCAGGCGCCGTCCTCGACTCCGCTCTCCCCGAACACCCCGAGCAGGACGGTCATGACGATGAAGGAGAGCGCGCTGCCCAGCACCACGCCCCCGTAGGAGACGGCGCTGTAGAAGTAGCGGCGCCCGGCCGGCGCGGTCTCGGTGACGTACGCGGCCACGCTCGGGTTCTCCGCCCCGACCGACAGGCCTTGCACCAGCCGGGCCCCGACCACCAGGAGCGGAGCCGCCAAACCGATGGCGGCGTAGCCGGGTATGACGGCCAGGAACAGGGAGCCGGCGGCGATCAGGCCGACGGTGAGGGTCAGTCCGTAGCGCCGGCCGCGGGTGTCGGTGAGCCGGCCGATGAGCACGCTGCCCAGCGGGCGGACCAGGAAGCCGAGGGCGAAGCCCAGGTAGGCGGCGATGAGTTTGGCCGTGGGCGAGGTGCCGGGGAACAGCGCCTCGGCGAAGTAGGGGGCGAGGATGCCGTAGATGGTCCAGTCGTAGGCCTCGACGACCGATCCGACGGTGGCGGCGGCCAGTTCCCGGCGGGGGCGCCGGGCCGGCGCGGGGGCGGTGGTGGCCGCCTCCGCGCCGTCCGCCGGGAGGCCGCCCGCCGCCTGACGGTCAGTCTTGGTGCTGGTCATCTGTCACTCCGTAGACCCTGATCAGTGAGTTGTCCTGGCCGGGGAAGGGCACGGCGTGCAGCCGGACCCCGGTCGCCGGGAGGGCTTCCAGGCCGGTCAGACCCGTGAGGGCGGGCAGGCCGGCGGCGGCGAGCGCCGCCGCCACCGGGCCGTTGCCCTCGCGGCTGTCCGTGGCCACGAGCAGGGCGCCCTGCCCGGCGAGCAGGGCCACGGCGTCCTCGGTGAGGTACGGGCCGGCCGCGCGGCCGGTCTGCACGACGACGGCGTGCCCCGCGAGGTCGAAGGGCGCCAGCGCGAGCCGGTCGGCGACCGGCGCTCCGGCTCCGAGGAGCCGGACCAGGACCACGGGAAGGTCCACCAGGCCGGCCAGGCCCGGTGCGGCGCCGCCCGGGCCCGACGGCCAGGCGGCCCGGGTCGCGGGGCCGGTCAGGTCCGTCGTGGTGCGGCCCGAACCGGCGTGGGAGCCGGTGTTCCGGGAACCCTTGTGGGGCTCCTGGAGCAGCTCCCGGCGGGTGATCTTCGTACTGCCGACCATCAGCAGTCCGAGGTGGCGGACGATCAGTTCGCCCAGTTCCCCGTCGGCGATGTCGTCGCCGGGGATGTCCAGGCGGAACCCCTGCATCTGCAGGGCGCCTCCGTTGCTGAAGACGACCTCCGCGTCGAAGTCGACCCGCCACTCGCCGCCGCGCTGACCGTTGTTCGTTCCCGTGGCCATTGCCATGTTCGCTGTCCCTACTCTTCGTGGATCCGTGCTCTGCCGTGCCGTGCCGGCTTCTCCGGCTCAGGCGCAGTCGATCAGAGCTTTCTCCAGCGCCGCTGCCATCTCGTGGATCTCCTCGTCGGTGATCACCAGTGGCGGAAGCAGCCGGAGCACGGCGCCGTGCCGGCCGCCGCTCTCCAGCAGCAGCCCGTGGTCCAGGCAGGCGCGCTTGATGCGCTTGGCCCGGGCCCCGTCGGCGGGCAGCGAACCGAGCCGGTCGGCCGGGCCCGCGGGGTCGACGATCTCGAGGCCCCACATCAGGCCCCGGCCGCGGACCTGCCCGATCTCGGGGTGGCCGGCGGCCAGTCGGCCGAGGAGGGCGCCGATCAACCTGCCCTTGGCGGCGGCCTTTTCGATCAGCCCTTCGGCCTCTGTGACCCGCATGGCGGCGAGTCCCGCGACCAGGGCGATCTGGTTGCCGCGGAAGGTCCCCGCGTGGGCTCCGGGCGTCCAGGCGTCGTACTTGCCGTGGTAGAGCAGCAGCGACAGCGGGAAGCCGCCGCCGGCCGCCTTGGACACGAGGACGGCGTCCGGTTCGATCCCGGACTCCTCGAAGGCCCACATGGTGCCGGTGCGTCCGAAGCCGGCCTGGATCTCGTCCAGGACGAGCGGGATGTCCAGCCGGGTGGTGATCTCCCGCAGGCCGCGCAGCCAGGAGGCCGGCGCCGGGATGACCCCGCCCTCGCCCTGGACGGCTTCGACGAAGATCGCGGCCGGTGTGGTGATGCCGCTCTCCGGGTCGGTGAGCAGACGCTCGATGTAGGTCAGGCCGGCCTGGATGCCCGCCTCGCCGCCGATTCCGAAGGGGCAGCGGTAGTCGTAGGGGTAGGGCAGGTGGTGGACGTCCGGCATCAGGGAGGGCACGGACTCCTTGGCGCCCAGGTTGCCGGTGAGGGCGAGGGCGCCCGCCGTCATGCCGTGGTACGCCCCGTGGAAGGAGATCACCGTGCGGCGGCCGGTGGCGATCTTGAACAGTTTGATGGCGGCCTCGGTGGCGTCGGTGCCCGCCGGTCCGCAGAACTGCGTCTTGAAGGTGTCCGCCATGGTGCCCGGCAGCCGCTCGTAGAGCGCCTGGAGGTACTCGTACTTGGCCGGGGTGGTCAGGTCCAGTGCCTGCTGGACCTGACCGGAGGTGAGGTACTCCCCCACCGCGGTCAGTACGCCGGGGTGGTTGTGCCCCAGGGCGAGGGTGCCCGCCGCGGCGAGGCAGTCCAGGTACTCGCGGCCGTGCCCGTCGCGGATCCGTGCGCCGTGGCCTTCGGCGAGCAGCTTGCCGAAGGCGTTGGCGTAGGTCCGGGCGCCCGATTCGCGCGCCTCGACGAAGGTGTACATCTCGTCCGGCGTGAGGGTGGTCACGTCGTCACTCCTCTTCAATTCCTCGGGCGTGAGCGGGCGTCCGCGACCATGACCTGGCCGAGGGCGATCCCTCCGTCATTGGTGGGGACGAGCCGGTGGACATAGGTGTCGAAACCGTCGGCGGTCAGCCCGGTCAGACAGTTGAGCAGCAGGAACTCGTTGAGGAACACGCCTCCGGAGAGGGCGACCTGGTTGACCCCGGTCTCCTCCCGCAGGGCCTTGCAGCGCTCGCGCACCATCTCGACGACCGCCGTGTGGAAGCGGCGGCTGATCCGGTCGACGGGCAGCCCGCCGGCGATGTCGGCGGCCATGGCCCGGATCACGGGCCGCGGGTCCACCTCGGTCAGTCCGTCGGCCTCATAGGCCCCGAAGCGGTACGAGGCCTGCGGCTCCGGGGCGGCGTCGCGGTCGAGCAGCCCCTCCAGCTCGATCGGGCCCTGGGCCTCGTACTCGGCCTTGGCGCAGACCCCGGCGAGGGCGGCGGCCCCGTCGAAGAGCCGGCCCATGCTGGAGGTGGGCGGGGAGTTGATCCCGCGGGCGGCCATCGTGGCGAAGACCTGCCGGCGCTGCTCGTCGAGCGCGGCGAGGGCGGGGAAGCCCGCGAGGGCCCGGTCGCCGTCCCCGTCGAAGGCGTCCAGGGCGAGCGCGTACCCGGTGCGGATGGGTTCGCGTACGGCCTGGTCCCCGCCGATCAGCGGCAGGCCGCGCATCCGGCCGACCCGGCGGTAGGCGGCGAAGTCCCCGAGGAGGAACTCCCCGCCCCAGACCGTGCCGTCCTCGCCGTAGCCGAACCCGTCGAAGATCACGCCGAGGGTGGTGCCGCTCACGTGGTTCTCCGCCATGCAGGAGGCCATGTGGGCGTGGTGGTGCTGGACTTCGACGGTGGGGAGCGCCGGGCCCGTACCGTCCTCGTCCAGGGCGGCCCGGGTGGAGCGGAACTGCGGGTGCATGTCGTGCGCCGTGACCTCGGGCTTGAGCGCGTAGAGCTGCGCCAGGTGCCGGGCGGTGCGGTGGTGCGCGGCGAAGGTCTCGTCGTTCTTGAGGTCGCCGATGTGCTGGCTGAGGAAGACCTGGGAGCCGTTGGTGAGGGCGACGGTCGTCTTCAGTTCGGCGCCGAGGGCGACCACGGGGGCCACGTCGCGGCCGACGTCCACCGGGTAGGGGGCGTAGCCGCGGGCCCGGCGGATGAACTGGAGGAGCGGTGCGTCCAGCTCGGGGTGGTCGGAGAGGCGGACCACCGAGTCGTCGACGCGGATCTCGATGTCGCGGTCGTGGTAGAGGATCACGTCCGCGATCTCGAAGAGCTGCTCCAGGGCCTCTTCGTTGCGGTAGGCGATGGGGTAGCCGGAGATGTTGCCGCTGGTGGCGACGAGCGCCTCGAGGCCTGGCTCGTCCAGCAGCAGGTGGTGGTGGGGTGCCGAGGGCAGCATGATCCCCAGGTTGGGGTTGCGCGGGGCCACGGACTCCGGGAGGGAGCCCGCGCGCTTGCGGGCCAGCAGGATGGGCCGGGCCGGCGAGCGCAGGACGTCGATCTCCGCTTCGGAGAGCTCCACCAGGCCCTGAGCCGTGGTGAGGTCGCGGACCATCACCGCGAACGGCTTGGAGTCGCGGCGCTTGCGGCTGCGCAGCAGCGCCACGGCCTCGGCGTTGGTCGCGTCCACCACGAGGTGGAAGCCGCCGACGCTCTTCATGGCCGCGATCCCGCCGTCCGCGAGGACCCGGGCGGCCCGCAGGAGCGCCTCGTCCCCTTCGGCCGTGTTCCCCTCGCGGTCCTGGAGCAGCAGCCGGGGGCCGCAGTCCGGGCAGGCGTTGGGCTGCGCGTGGTAGCGCCGGTCCATCGGGTCCTCGTACTCGGCCTTGCAGTCCGCGCACATGGTGAAGGTGGCCATGGTGGTCATCGGACGGTCGTACGGCAGGTCCTGGATGATGGAGTACCGGGGCCCGCAGTTGGTGCAGTTGATGAAGGGGTAGCGGTGCCGGCGGTCCTTCGGGTCGCGAAGTTCCGCCTGGCAGTCGCCACAGACGTGGGTGTCCGCCGGGAGCAGCGCGGACCGGGCTCCGGTGTGCTCGCTGTGCACGATGGTGAACGGGCCCTCGGGCACGGTGCCGCGGTCCAGTCCCCTGGTCGGCCGGACCTCGTCCACCCGGGCGAGCTCGGGGGCGCGGCCGCTGAGGCCCGCCGCGAACTCCTCCAGGGCGGCGACCGGTCCGGACGCCTCCACCAGCACGCCCTCGGGGTCGTTGCGAACCCAGCCGGAGAGGCCGAGTTCACGGGCCAGCTTGTAGACGAACGGCCGGTAGCCGACGCCCTGGACCACGCCGGTGACGCGGATGCGCCACTCGTCGACAGCACTGTGGGCGCTGTCGGCGCCCGTGATCCCTTCGGGCCGCTCCGTGACGGTCTGCTCGGTGCTCATGGCGGTCTCCTCGGTCCCTTGTCTCAGCAGAGCCGGGGGAGTTCGGCGCCGAGGAGTTCCTCGAGCTGGGTCTCGCGGCCGTCCGTGTCGCGCAGCAGCACCAGGCCTTCGGTGTCCTCGGACACCTCGCCGATGGTCACCGCGTCCTTGCCGTAGGGCTGGGAACGCAGGGCCGCCAGCACCTCCGCCTCGGCCGCCGGGTCCACGAAGAGCGCCAGGCAGCCCTCGTTGGCGCAGTGCAGCGGGTTGATCCCGAGCATGTCGGCGGCCATGGCCGTCTCGTGCTGGATGGGCAGGTCGTCCTGGGTGACGCGGATGGTGCGGCCGAGCTTGCCCGCGTACTCGTGGAGCACGGCCGTCAGACCACCACGGGTGACGTCGCGCATCGAGCGGACGGCACCGGGCACCGTGTTCGACAGGACCGTGTCGACGAGGCCGTTGAGCGGAGCGCAGTCGCTGTCCACGCGCTGCTCGAAGCCGAGTCCCTCGCGGATGGAGAGCAGGTGCACCGTGTGGTTGCCGATGGGGCCGCTGAGGATCACCTTGTCGCCGGGGCGCACGTCGGTCATGGTGAGCGGCTCGCGCTCGAAGACCCCGACGCCCGCGGTGTTCAGGTAGATCTGGTCGGCCTCGCCCTTGCGGACCACCTTGGTGTCCCCGCCGACGATCTGTACGCCGGCCTCGCGGGCGGTGTCGCGGATCGACTCCAGGGCCCGGACCAGCTTGGGGATCGGGAGCCCGGTCTCCAGGATCATCCCGAGGGTGAGGTACTTGGGCCGGGCGCCGGCCACGGCCAGGTCGTTGACCGTGCCGCAGACCGCGATCTTCCCGATGTCCCCGTTGCCGAAGAACGGCGGGTCGACCACGAAGGAGTCGGTGGTCATCGCGATGCGGTCGCCCTCGATCTTGAGGATCGCACTGTCCTCCATGATGCCGATGTACACGTCGCCGAGGGTCGACGCGATCACCTGGAGCAGGTCCTGGCTGAGCTTCGCGCCGGTGCCGTGGTCGAGGACGATGAATTCGGTGGGATCCACGCTCGTGGTCATGCCTGTTCCTTTCTGGAACGGGAAGTTGCGGAGAGGGGCGTGGTCACGGGGTCTTGATGTTCTTGCGGGGCAGGCCGCCCTCGGCGTCGAGGACCTTGATGACCTCGGTGGAGTCGGTCACGGTGGCGCAGTAGCCCTCCAGCCAGTCCAGGGCGCGCTGCTTGTCGTCCAGGCGGGCCGAGACGACGCAGTCGGACGGGACCCAGATGTTGTAGCCGCGGAAGAACGCGTCGGCGGCGGTGGTCTGGACGCATATCTGCGTCTGCATGCCGGTGATCAGCACGGTGTCCACGCCGAGGGCCTGGAGGCGCTCGTGCAGGTCGGTCTCGTAGAAGCCCGAGTCCTTGCTCTTCTCCATGACGACGTCCTCGGGGGCCAGGAAGGCCTCGATGATGTCGGCGCCGTGGGTGCCGCGCTGGACCGGGAGGTGGCCGTCGTAGCGCTCGGCGTTCGGGTCGTCCGGGTCGTTGACGAGCTGCAGGTGGAAGATGTGGTGGCCGCGGCTGCGCATCTCGTCGAGGAAGCCCGTGAAGTGGGGGGTCGCGGCCTCGACGGCGGCGATGCGCTCCGGGTTCTTCTCGACCAGTTCGTACTGGAGGTCGTTGGTCAGGACGGCGATCTTGGACATGGCTGTGCCCTTCGGTGGAGTGGTGTGGGCCCGGAGCCCGGCCGGCGCACGTCGACGTGCGCCCCGGCGGGCGGTGGGTGAGGTGGGATCGGTGGAGCGGTGGGTGGGGCGCGAGGGTGCGCACCGGACGGTCGGCCGCGAAGGGCCGTGGCGCACGGGCTCGGTGTACGGCGCCTGCGCGGCAGCCTGTTCGGGCGGCGCGGCGGTCAAGAGGGGCGCAGGTGCGGGTGCGGGTGCGGGTGCGCGGGACGTACCTCAGGCACGGGGCGCGGACGAGGCGCCGCGCGTACGGCCTGCCGGTGGGGAGGTCAGCTCGCGACCGCGACGCGGTCGGATTCGAGCTCGTGCAGCCAGGTGCCGGTGGCCTCGAAGTGGTCCGTGATGTCGGCGAGCCGGGCGTGCATGTAGAACCCGGTGACGGGACGGCCGTCGGCGCGGGCGTAGTCGGGCAGCCGCCCGTATTCGCGGAAGCCCAGTCGCTGCCAGAGCACGGAGGGGCCGTCGTCGCGGACTTCGAGCGTGATGACGTCGCAGCCCATCTCGCCGACCTTGCGCAGGGCCTCGGCCCAGCCTTCGAGCAGGAACTGCCCGCGGTAGTCGGGGGCGACGACGCAGCGGCGCATTTCGACGATGTGGCGGCGGGCGGGCAGCGGGGCCCGGGCGAGCGTCACCATGCCGACGATGCGGCCTTCGTCGGTGCGGACGTGCAGGAGGTCGACGGCGCCCTTCTGCAGGTCGGCCTCGAAGGCCCGCATCAGGGGCAGGCCCTTCTCCAGGCCCACCGGTTCGTAGAAGCCGAGGGTCATCTCCTTGACCGCGACGGCGTCCATCAGCTCGATCATTTCGCGCATGTCCTGTTCGGACAGTTCGCGAGGCCATGAATAATGCATCGTCTTCCTTGGTGAGTAGACGGGTGGAGCAGCCGGACCCCGGACATCGCGGCACCGCCCCCCGTGCGGGGGGCTGTGCGGCACATCTGGAACGCAATGCCCGGGATCGCCGGACTGCGGGAGTGTCGGCCCTTCGGCCCCTCGACCCTTCGGCCTTCAGGGCGTCGTCGGCAGGTGTGGGCCGGTCGGTCAGACCGAAGCGGTGGCCTTCGTCTGCAGGTTGGTCTGTACGGCGGCGGCCGGTGCGGCCTGGGTCAGCAGCGAGGCGTCGGCGCCGGCGCCGAGCACGGTGGCCGCGTAGACCTCGACGAAGTACGACACGAACAGCGAGTTGATCTTGATGAGGTGCTCGACGAAGCGCTCCTCGTCGGACTCGTCCTTGATCACGCGCATGATCAGGTTCCAGACCATGTCGACGTGGTCGTCGTCGTCGTCGAGGGCCAGGTGGGCGCGGGCGCCCTTGGTCTTGTCGGCGCCGACGTGCTGCTCCATGATGTCCAGCCAGTCGGGCTGCGTCTTGCCCGCGATGTACTCGAGGTAGAACCCGCTGATCATCGCGGCCAGCGGACCCTCGGTGGCCATCGTGTAGTAGAAGTACCCGTTGAGCAGCTCGGTGGCGAAGGTCGGACGGATCGCGTAGATCTCCTCGTCCGTCATGCCGACCTTGTGCAGGTCGCCGGCGAACATGCGGTCGTGGCGGCCCTCCTCCGCTCCGTACATGCCCCACTCCTTGCAGAGCTGCGGGTCGCGGGTCGCCCAGTAGTTGGCGATGAGCGGGTCGACGGCACGCTTGAGGCCGATCCGGATCATCGTCTCGACGTTGTGCCGCTTGTACAGCTCGAGGTCGAACTTCTCCTTGTCGAGCATCCCGTCGGCGCCCGCGCTGCGCTCGTAGAAGTCCCGCTCGAACTTCAGCAGGAGCTCGTCGACGCGCTTGCGGAACTCAGGGCGCTGCAGGTTGGAGTACGTGTTGTACGACTTACTACGAGGCATCTCATCCCCAGCCGAGATCGTTGGCTACCTGACCCGGACCAGTGGGGCCGGCGATGTTCGCCGCACCACCAGTCGACGGGGCCAGGAAGACGGTCACCGCGAAAGTTGCCGCAATGGCGATGAGGAAACTCGCTATACGTGGCATGCTTGCCTGCCCCTCAAGATGTCCTGCGGTCCGGATCAGCTTCGGCCTCATCCTGTCCGTTCTTCGACATCCGGAGCCATCCCTTTCTGGGATCATGTTGCCGCTGGCGAAAACATGACAGGGGGATGAATTGAACACAATCAGACAAGTCCACCCTTTTCCCGTGCCCCGGCTCACCCCTGCCGGAGACCGTCTCTACCGGTTCTGTACACAGACACCCGGAACAACATGCGATACGGCCGCGACAGCCCTCGGCATGACCACCGAGGAAATAGCGGCGGCCGCGGCGTCCCTGGAGACCTTGGGACTGCTCAGCAAGTGCCCCGTGAGCAACATCTACACCCCGTACCCCGTGGACCACGCACGCATCAAGGTCCTCAACCCGGCGCAGCACAGCCTGAACGAGACCCAGACCTTCCTCGATCAACTACGCGGCGATCTCGACCTGTTGACCCTCACGACGGCGCACCTGAAGGACGAGACCGCGCTGGAGTTGATCCCGGGCGTAGAGGACGTCCGCAAACTCATCGCCGGCCTCGCGGTCGGCTGCCGTACGGAGGTCATGACCTCCCAGCCCGGCGGAGCCCGGGACACGGAGGTGCTCCAGGAGAGCCTGGACCGCACCGAACGACTGCTGGAACGCGGTGTCCGGATGCGCACCCTGTACCAGCACACGGCCCGGTTCAGCCCGGTCACCGCGTCCTTCGTCGCACGGGTCGCACCGCTCGGCGCGGAGGTGTGCACGCTCGCGCACGGTTTTCCGCGCTGCATCATCTTCGACAAGGAAGTGGCGATCTTGCCGCTTTCGGACGGCTCCCACGGTGCGGCGGTATCGAAAAACAGCCACCTTGTCTCATTTCTTGTGGAGGCTTTCGAGCGGGCCTGGAGCGCGGCCGAGAAATTCACCTCGGACGACGACCGGCCCGCGCGCGCCGCGATTACCTCGGATATTCAGCAGACGATCGTCTCGCTGCTCATTCAGGGTGAATCGGACAACCGAATAGCGCATGTGGTCGGGATATCGTTGCGGAATTGCCAACGCCACATTGCGAACATCATGAAGAGCATCGGAGCCCGCAACCGGCTGCACGCCGGATATCTGCTGGGCAAGGAGCCTTTCAACGGTGTCTGACCCTCCGGCCGCCCGGGCCGCGCGCGTGCGGCCCGGACG
>NZ_JBHWMB010000006.1:172477-209903 GCF_042730015.1 Streptomyces sp. NPDC059957
CCGTCTACGCTCAGAGTCTCTATGGGAAAAGGACCCTTCCACCGTTTTTTCCCCCTCCTCCCCCCCTGTCTCCCCCTGTCCTCCCCTGTCGGCCGGGGAGCCGGAAGCGTTCCCGCTAGCGACCGCCCGCGGCCGGAAGCGGAACCGGGCCGGGGTCGGGCGTCGGGACCTCCGCGGCCGCGGGCGCGGGGGTCCGGCCGGTCGCCTCCGCGGCCTGCGGCCCCTCCGCCGCAGCCCCCTCTTCCGCTTCCGCTTCCGCCCTCACACCTGCTTCCGCTTCCGCCGCCGCGGGCCCGGGCTCGGGCCTGGGCTCGCGCTCGGCCTTGGGCTCGGGCTTGGCCTCGGCCTTGAGCTTGGCCTCGGCCTTGAGCTTGGCCTCGGCCTTGGGCTTCGAGGGCACCAGCGAGGTCACCGCCACCCCGCCGACCAGCAGTACGGCCGCCACCCAGCGCAGCCCGCTCACGCCCTCCCCCAGCACCAGGGCCGCCGAACTCATCCCGAAGACCGGCACCAGCAGCGAGAAGGGGGCCACCGAGGAGGCGGGATAGGTGCGCAGCAGGAACCCCCACGCCCCGAAGCCGAACACCGTGGTGATCCAGGCGAGGTACACGATGACGCCGACCCCGCTCCAGTCGAGCCCGCGCAGCGCCGCCAAGTCCCGCTCCGGCCCCTCCAGCAGGAGCGAGAGCCCCGCCAGCGGCAGCACCGGCACCACGCTCACCCACACCATGAAGTTCAGCGCGTCGGGCGGGGAGGCCTTGCGGGTCAGCACGTTGGAGACGCCCCAGCACGCTGCGGCCGCGATGACCATCGTGAAGCCCAGCACCGGCCCGGAGGCGCCCTCGTCCACGGCGGCCACGGCGATCCCCGCGAACGCCACGGCCATGCCCGCGATCCGCAGCAGGCCCGGCCGCTCCCCCAGCACGACGGCCGCGAACACGGCCGTGAACACCGCCTGCGCCTGGAGGACCAGCGAGGACAGCCCGGCCGGCATCCCGTTGTCCATCCCGGTGAACAGCAGCCCGAACTTCGCGATGCCGAGGACCACGCCGACCGCGATGATCCACTTCCAGGCCACTTTGGGCCGTCCGACGAAGAACACCGCCGGCAGGGCCGCGACCAGGAACCGCAGGGCGGACAGCAGCAGCGGAGGGAACGATCCGAGCCCGAACTCGATGACGACGAAGTTGAAACCCCAGACCGCGGCCACGAGGACCGCGAGGGCAGTGTGCATGGGTCGCATGGTCCGAGCATCGGCCCAGCAACCGTTTAGCACCAGCACAGATGTCTTCAGGGTCGGATGTAGCAATGCTTCATCCAGCGATCCGCGATGCCGCCGACGCGGGCCCGTCCCGATCCGAACGGCACGCCCTAAGCTGACCGGCATGCTCGACCTCTCCCGGCTGCGCGCCCTGCACGCCGTCTCCGTCCACGGCTCGGTCGGCGCCGCCGCGGCCGCCCTCGGGTACACCCCCTCCGCCGTCTCCCAGCAGATCGCCAAGCTGGAACGGGAGACCCGCACCACCCTCCTCGAACGCCACGGCCGCGGCGTCGCCCTCACCGAGGAGGCCAAACTGCTGGCCGCCACGGCCCAGCAGCTGATGGACATCTCCGAGCAGGCGGAAACCGCGCTGGAGGAGTCCCGCGGCCAGCCCATCGGCCGGCTGCGGGTCGCCGCCTTCGCCTCGGCCGCCCGAGGCCTGCTCCCCGGGGTCCTCGCGGACCTGGCCCACCGTCACCCGGCCCTGGAAGTACGGCTCACCGAGATCAACCCCCACCTGTCGATGGACCTGGTCTCGCGCGGAGTCACCGACCTTGCCGTGACCCACGACTGGGACATCGCCCCGCTGCCCGCTCCCGAAGGCGTGGAGCAGGCGGTGATCGGGGACGACCGCTGCGACCTCCTCGTCCCCGCCGGGCACCCCTTCACCTCGCGCGCCGTCATCCACCGCTCGGACCTGGGCGGGCAGCGCTGGGTCTGCCAGCCGCCCGGCCGGGTCTGCCACGACTGGCTGGTACGGACCCTGCGCACGGCCGGGTTCGAGCCCGACATCACGCACGTCGCCGAGGAGAACCACACCATCGTCTCGCTGGTCGCCGCCGGGCTCGGGGTGGCCGTCGTACCGCGGCTGGGCACCGGGACGCTGCCGCCCGGCGCGGTGGCCGTACCGCTGGAGCCGGGCCCCGTACGCCGGTTGTACGCCCTGTGGCGGACCGGGGCGGCCCGCCGGCCGGCGATCACCGAGGCCGTACGGACCCTGCGCGAGCACTGGCCCCTGGTCGCCCCCCGTCCGGGGGACTCCGCGAGTGTCCCCCGCTCCGGGGGCCCCGCCCCGCAGTAGGGTCCGGCGCGTGCCGAACCACGCCTCCCGCCGGACCCTGCTCACCGTGGCCGCCGTGGCCGCCGTCACCGCCGCGGGGGCCGCGTCCGCCGCGGTGGGCCCCGACCGGAACCCCGGCGGTCCCGCCCCCGACGACCCCCGGCCGGGCGACCGCGCACCGGCCCACAGCCCGGCCCCCCGGGTCCGGCCGCGCGAGACGATGGCGCGGATGAGCCTGGCCGAACTGGTCGGGCAGCTCTTCGTATCGCGGGCGTACGGGCACTCGGCCACCGATCCCGACTCCGATGACGCCGCCCAGAACCAGCGGCTGTTCGGGGTGCGCACCCCCGCCGAGCTGGTCGCCCGCTACCACCTCGGCGGGATCGTCTACTTCGGCTGGGCGCACAACACCCGTTCCCCGCGCCAGGTCGCCGAGCTGTCGGCCGGGCTCCAGCGCGCGGCCGCAGGCGCCGGTACGGGCATCCCGCTGCTGCTCTCCATCGACCAGGAGCACGGCGCCGTCGCCCGCGTGGGCCGGCCCGCGACCCTGCTCCCGGGGGCCATGGCGCTGGGAGCCCTGGCCCTGGGGACCGGCGGGTCCACCGCCGAGGCCCGCCGGGCCGCACGCATCGCGGGCACCGAGCTGGCGGCCATGGGCATCCGGCACAACTACAGCCCGGTGGCCGACGTGAACGTGGACCCCGCCAACCCGGTGATCGGCGTACGGTCCTTCGGTGCCGACCCGCAGGCCGTGGCGGCCCTGGTCGCCGCCCAGGTCCGCGGCTACCAGAGCGCCGGGGTGGCCGCCACGGCGAAGCACTTCCCGGGGCACGGGGACACCGGCACCGACAGCCACGTCGGGCTGCCGCTGATGACCCACACCCGCGCGCGGTGGGAGGAGCTGGACGAGCCGCCGTTCCGGGCGGCCGTGGAGGCGGGCGTGGACGTGGTGATGACCGCGCACATCGTCTTCCCCGCGCTCGACCCCTCGGGCGATCCGGCGACCCTCTCGCGGCCCATCGTCACCGGCATCCTGCGCGAACGCCTGGGCTTCGGCGGGGTGGTGGTCACCGACGCCCTCGACATGGCCGGGGTCCGCCAGAAGTACGGGGACGACCGGGTCCCGGTGCTGGCCCTGAAGGCGGGCTGCGACCAGCTGCTGAACCCGCCGGACCTGGGGCTGGCCGTGCGCAGCGTGCTGGCGGCCGTGGAGTCCGGCGAGCTGACGCGGGCCCGGATCGAGGAGTCGGTGCTGCGGATCCTGGAACTGAAGGCCCGCCGGGGCCTGTTCGAGGCCGCGGCGCCGGCCGTGGACGCGGCGCGGGCGATGGACGCGGTGGACGCCACGGTCGGCATCCCGGCGCACCTGGCGGCCGCCGGGGAGATCGCGGACCGTACGACGACCCTGCTGGCCAATCCGGTGAAGCTGCTGCCGCTGGATCCGGCGGACCGGCCGCTGCTCCTGGTCACCGGGACCGACCCGGTCTCCCCCACGGGTACGACGGGACCCCCTACGGCGGTACTGGCCCGGGAGCTGTCCGCGCTGGGCTGCCGGGCGACGGCCCTGCCGCCCGCGCGTGCGGTGGCGGCCGCCCCCGGCAACGCGGCCGTGCTCGTGTGCACGTACAACGTCCCCGAGGGCGAGAGCCCGCAGCGCGAGCTGGTCACCAAGCTGCTGGCCACCGGGGTTCCGGTGGTCCTGGTGGCGATCCGCAACCCCTACGACCCGGCCCGGCTGCCGGCCTGCGCGGCCGAACTGGCCACCTACACCTGGACGGACGTGGAGCTGCGCGCGGCGGCCCGGGTGATCACCGGGACCGTACGCCCCGCGGGGCGCCTGCCGGTCCCGGTGCCGGGCCGCTACCCGCTGGGCCACGGGCTGGCGTACGGGTAGTCCCCGTACCCCTCCCGCGGCCCCTTCACGGGTCCTGCTGCGGAGCTACCGGGCTACGGGCGCAGCATCGGCTCGCGCTCGATGTCGCGCTGGTCGAGCTGCGCGTCCGGCTTGGCCAGCGGTGCGACCTTCGCCGCACCGGTGGGCGAGGCGGCCGGGGCCACTCCGGCCCACTGCAGGATCTTCGCGGTGGCCAGCGCCTTCTCGCCCTCGGTGAGCTTGGCGACGTTGGCTCCGTGGTTGGCGCCGGGAGCGATCATCACGTAGCTGTCGCGGGCCCCGTAGCCGAGGTGGAACGGTTCGGCACCCCACGGGTCGTTCTGCCCGTTGATGAAGAGCATCTGGTTCGCGTTGTTCTTCACCCAGGTGTCGATGTCCCGCATGGCCGCCGGCTGGAAGGTCATCGGGATGTCGCGGGGCACGAAGTTGCGCGGCGGCTGGTAGCCGTAACGGCTCAGGTCACCGAGGTGGGGCTGCTTGATGTCGGGGGAACCGAGCTGGGTGCCCGCCTGGTAGTAGTACGGCGTGTACGTCTCCAGGCCCTGGTCGGCGTAGGCCGAGAAGCCGGAGATCGCGTCGATCGTGTCCCAGATCTCCTGGTCGGTCGCGGTGGCGGCGGCCGGGATGGAGGCGCAGTCGGCGAGCAGGCTGTACTGCCAGAAGGCCCACACGTAGTCGAGCACGACGGCCTCGTAGGCCTTGTCGAGGTTGCCGACGGTGGTGAAGGTCCAGCCGTTCTCGGCGGCGGCGGCCGCGTACTTGGCCTCCAGCGGGATCCGGCGCACGAGCGCCTCGCGCTGCACCGCGTTCAGCTTGTCGCGGCACTCCTTGGTGCCGACCTTGGCGAAGAACCGGTCGTAGGCCGAGTCCTCCTTGTTCACCACGTCGTTGGGGGCGACGTACGCGACGACGCCGTCCATGTCGCGCGGGTAGAAGCGCTCGAAGTAGGTGGCGGTCATGCCGCCCTTGCTGCCGCCCGTGGCCAGCCAGTTCTTCTTGTAGACCTTCTTCAGCGCGGTGAAGACCCGGTGCTGGTCACTGGCGGCCTGCCAGATGTCGAGGTTCGACCAGTTGGCCGGGTCGGGGCGGGACGGGGTGAAGAAACGGTACTCCAGCGACACCTGGTTGCCGTCGACTATGGTCGTCGGCTCACTGCGGCGCGGGTTGGTGTTGACGTTGTAGCCGGAGGTGAAGAACACCGTGGGCCGCGTGACGTCCTTGTGCAGCAGGGTCAGGCGCTGCTTGAAGGTGCCCTTCCACGGCGCGCGGTGATCGACCGGCTGCTCGTAGTTCAGTACGAAGAAGCGGTAGCCGGGGTACGGCTTCTCCTCGATCAGGGTCATCCCCGGGACGGCGAGGATCCGGTCCTTGATGTCTTCCGTGGCGGCCTTGGCATCCGTGGCGGTGGCATCCGTGACGGCGGACGGTTCCGCGGCGGTGGCCGCTTGCGCCGTGGTGCCGGCCGCCCCCGCGGTGCCGATCAGCACCGCGAGCGACAGCAGCCATCCGAGCTTCTTGCGCATTCACACTCCCCATGAGTTCACATCGGTCGCCGTGAACCTAGCCGGGGGAACATGCGGCTGAACAGACCTAGTTGGGCCGCTCCATCAGCAAAGGATCCAGCCGGAAGCAACGGATCCGGCTCCCACACTCCCCTTTACATACACGCAGCGGTTGATCGCGTGGACGCTGACGGGCCCGGCGTACCGGGTGAATTGCCCCGCGTCGCGCACCGGGTGGCCGCCGCGCGGCTGGATGCTCACCGACATCGACCGGCGCTGACCGGGCTCCCGGGCGACCGCCATCGCGCAGGCCCGGTCGCGGGTCTTGTAGACGCGCACCTCCCCCGTGGAGAACGGCAGCGTCCGCACCAGGTTCCCCGCGCACCCACCGGTCGCCGCCTGCGCCGGCTGCGCCGTCAGCAGTGCGGCCGCGCCCAGCCACAGCGACACCGTGACCACCACCGTGCGGGCGGCCCATCGCCCGTTCCGGTTCCGCGCTTTCAACACCCTGTCCCCCATCGGTCGTACGTACAACGTGCGTACGTTCGTACGACGCCGCACCCCCTCGAATGGTTGCGTGGAACAAAGATGTCAGCCCGCAGAGCCCGCCGCACCGGTCATTCTGTCGGGTTCGTCACGGAAACCACCCCGGGAACCGCCCCGTACGCCGCCCCGTGGTCGAAGACCGACTCCCGCGGCCGGACCAGGGTGGCGACGGCGATCGACTGGAGGTGGGTGGTGCGCACGGCGGGCAGGTTGGCCTCACCGAAGATTCCGCCCGTCGCTCCCGTGCCGCCGTTGTACGGGATCCCCGGCAGGCAGCCGATGTGCGAATCGTTGACCTTCAGCATGCCGCCGTTGACCACCTCCTCGCAGAAGCGCTCGACCACCCGCTCGTCCTGGGTCCACAGGGAGTTGCGCAGCCCGTAGCGGTTGGCGTTGAGGAAGCCGATGGCCTCCTCCAGCCGGACCGGCGCCTCGGGCACGACCACGCACAGCAGCGGGAAGAAGGTCTCCTCGCGGAAGGCGCGCAGCCGGGCGGCCTCGGCCAGCCCGTCCACCCGGACGACCGCCGGGCGGATGAACGGCCCCGCCGTCGCCGGCTCGTCGTCCACGTCCACGAACTCCCCGCCGCACAAAAGCTCCCCGCCGGCCGCCAGCACCTCGCCGAGGACCTCGGTGAACTCCGCCCGCTTGACCACCGGGCTCAGCACCGTGCGCGGATCCTCCGGCGGCCCGGGCCGGATCTCCCGCACCTGCTCCACCAGCTCCTTCAGCAGCCGGTCGGCCACCTCGGGGTGGACGATGGCGAACTTCGGGGTCATGCAGATCTGCCCGGAGCCGTAGTACCGCTCGCACAGGGCCCGCGCCGCGAGATCGGTCTCGGCGTCGTGCCACACCAGCACCCCGTCGTTGCCCGACAGTTCGAGTACGGGCTTCTTCCCCGCGGCCACGCACTCCCGCTCCAGCTTGAGCCCCTGCTCGGAGCCGCCGAAGAAGACCAGGTCGTCGCAGTCGGGGCTGTCCAGCCACTGGCGCACCACGGCGCGGGCGTGGGTGCAGAGCACGTTCAGGGTGCCGGGCGGGGCACCGAGCCGCTCCAGGAGCGGGGCCACGATCTCCCGGTAGACGAAGCCGACGCCCAGGGGGGCGGTGGGCGGCGCGTTGACGACCAGACTGTTGCCCGCGGCGAGCGCCAGCGCCCCGTAGAAGGAGTTGGAGGTCGGGGCGTTGCGCGGCGGGCTCAGGCACACCACCCCGTCGGGCTTGCGCACCATGCGGGTCCGGCGGCCGGCCGCGGTCCGCTCGGGCTCCCGCAGCCGCCCGGCGAAGTCGGCGACGGAGTCCGGGTGGAAGGAGGCGGCGACGGAGTCCAGCTCCCAGGCGGCCAGCCGTACGGGGTGGCCTTCGGCGACCAGCAGCCCGGCCAGCTCCTCGCGCCGCTCGACGACGGCCCGGTGGATTGCGTGGAGCAGCTCCATCCTGTCCGCGAGCGGGACCCCCGCCCATCCCGGCTGGGCCGCGCGGGCGGCGGCCAGGGCGCGCAGGCCCTGCTCGGGGGTGGACATGGCGACGCGGCCGGCCAGCAGCCGGTCGTCGTACGGCAGGTCCTCGCCGCGCTCCAGCCGGGCCTTGAGCCCGAGGACCTCGTACGGCTCACGCAGGAGTTGACCCACCCGCGGCCAGTAGATCCATCGGGTGCCGGGCTCCTCGGCGCCGTTGACCCATACCTCGTAAGAGTGCATCCACAACTTCCTAGCGGGATAACGGGAGTTCGTGATCACACAGGAGATTACGCTAGGTAAGCGAGAGACCTCGCACCGTAGCCGCGAAAGGCACTTGAAATGACGAACGACCTGCTCGACCGCAAGCTGGACCGCGCTTTCACCCACCTCGACGTCAACGAGGACCAGGTGATCGACGAGCACGACATCATCGGGCTCGGCTCCCGTCTGCTGTCGGCCCTCGGCGAGCCGGCGACCTCGCCCAAGGCGACCCGGGTGATGGGCGGGCTGGTCGACTTCTGGCAGGAGCTCTTCACCGAGCTCGACCTGGACCGGGACGGGAAGGTCACGCCCGAGGAGTACAAGCAGGGCATGACGCGCCTCTTCCAGGACGACCGCGCGGCGTACGACAAGTCGTTCCGGCCGATGGCGCACGCGATGCTCCTGGTCGTCGACAAGGACGACGACGGCCGGATCAGCCCCGAGGAGTTCCAGAAGGCCCAGACGGCCTTCGACACGAAGCTGAGCCAGGCGGACACGGACGCGCTCTTCGCCCGGATCGACGCCGACCACGACGGGTTCCTGTCCGTGGACGAACTCCTCGGCGCGGTGCGGGAGTACTACACCGGCACCGAGGAGGACGCCCCGGGCAACCTGCTCTTCGGCGAGCTCTAAGCCGTCCCTTTCCGATCGTGCCGGTCAGGCCCGCGTCATCCGGTGGAGACGACCCGGCCGCGGCACGACCGGGGAGCCGGCTCCTGTCAAGCCACGAGATGCCGGGCCGTGACCCCGCACGGGTGGCGGGGCGTACTGGGAAGGACAGCCCGGATCCTGTCTTCCGTGCTCCCGAGCATCCGCAATGGCAGTGCTTCGCCGCCCCCTGCGGGCCTCCCGGCGGGACGGTCGACGAGGTGTGGCCGTTCCACCCCCACCCGAGGGAGTAGGGCACGCCCGGCCAACGCGGCGTTCCGCCGGCGGCCTAAGCCGCGGCGGCCGGCTCGTCCTCACCCGCGAAGGTGCGCCACAGCTCGGCGTACCGGCCGCCGCGAGCCAGCAGTTCGGCGTGGGTGCCGTCCTCCGCGACCCGGCCGCGGTCCATGACCACGACCCGGTCGGCGCGCGCGGCGGTGGTCAGCCGGTGCGCCACGACCAGGGTGGTGCGCTTGCCCGCGAGCCGGTCGGTGGCCTGGTTGACCAGGGCCTCGGTGGCCAGGTCCAGGGCGGCCGTGGCCTCGTCGAGCAGCAGCACGTCGGGGTCGACGAGCTCGGCGCGGGCCAGCGCGATCAGCTGGCGCTGGCCGGCCGAGAGGTTGCGGCCGCGCTCGGTGACGGTGTGCAGGTAGCCGCCGTCCAGCGTGGCGATCATGGCGTGGGCCCCGACCGCGCGCGCGGCGGCCTCCACCTCCGAGTCGCTCGCCTCGGGCCGCCCGTAGGCGATGGCGTCGCGGACGGTCCCCGGGAAGAGGTACGGCTCCTGGGGGACGACGCCGAGGCGGTGGCGGTAGCCGGTCAGGTCCAGCTCGCGCAGGTCCACCCCGTCGGCGGTGACCCGGCCGGAGGTCGGATCGTAGAACCGGGCCACCATCTTGACCAGCGTGGACTTGCCGGCCCCGGTCTCGCCGACGAAGGCGACGGTCTGCCCGGCGGGGATGCGCAGGCTGATCCCGGTGAGCGCAGGCTCCTTCTCCCCGCGCTCCTCGGCCGTGCCGTACGAGAAGTCGACCCCCTCGAAGGCGATCTCGCCGCGCAGCTCGGGGACCGGGCGGGGGTCGGCCGGGCGGGGAGTGCTGGTGGGTTCGCGCAGCAGGCCCTGGATCCGGCCGAGGGAGACGGTGGCCTGCTGGTAGCCGTCGAAGACCTGGGAGAGCTGCTGGACGGGGGCGAAGAACAGGTCGATGTAGAGCAGGTACGCGACCAGCGCGCCGGTGGTGAGCGTGCCGGCCTCCACCCGGCCCGCGCCGACGATCAGCACGGCGGCGGCCGCCCCGGAGGACAGCAGCTGCACGAAGGGGAAGTACACGGATATCAGCCACTGGCCGCGGACCCGGGCCTCACGGTACGAGTCGCTGCGCTCGGCGAACCGGACGGCGCCTGCGCGCTGGCGGCGGAAGGCCTGGACGATGCGCAGTCCTGCCACGGACTCCTGGAGGTCGGCGTTGACCAGTCCGACCCGGTCGCGGGCGAGCTCGTAGGCGGCCACGGACTTCCGGCGGAAGAAGACGGTGCCGATGATCAGCAGGGGCAGCGTGGCGAAGACGATCAGCGCCAGCTCCACGTCCAGGACGAGCAGGGCGACGAGGATGCCGAAGAAGGTGAGGACGGAGACGACGGCGGTGACGAGCCCGGTCTGCAGGAAGCTGGACAGGGCGTCCACGTCGGTGGTCATCCGGGTCATGATCTTGCCGGTGAGCTCGCGCTCGTAGTAGTCGAGGCCGAGGCGCTGGAGCTGGGCGAAGATCTTGACGCGCAGGGCGTAGAGCACGCGCTCGCCGGTGCGGCCGGTCATCCGGGTCTCGGCGAACTGCGCGGCCCACTGGGCCAGGACCACGCCGAGCGCGAGGAGGGACGCCGCCCAGACGGCGCCGAGCGCGGCCGCTTCGACGCCCTGGTCGATGCCGTGGCGGATCAGGATGGGCAGGAGCAGTCCGGAGCCGGCGTCGAGGGCGACGAGGCCGAGGGACATCGCGAGCGGGATCCAGAAGCCGCGCAGCAGGCGGCCGAGGTTGTAGCTGTCCTCGGCGGACGCGGCGCGGGTCTCGTCCACGTCGGGGGTGTCGTCGGCGGGCGGCAGTGCGGCCACCTGCGCGAGCAGTTCCGGGGTGGCGGGCATCCCCGCGGCGGCGGTGGTCTTCTCCTCCGCCTCCTCCTGGCGCTGCCAGAGCTCGGGGGTGATCCCGCCGGCCACCCGGCGCTTGGCGTTGACGGGCTCGGAGTCGATCTCGGCTTCGAGCTCGATGTCCCGCTCGATGTCCCGCTCGAACGCCTCCATCCCGGGCGCCTCGGGCGTCCGCGGGGAGCCGGCGCCCAGCGCGTCGGGATCGGTGAGCAGCCGCCGGTACAGGGCGGAGCGGCGCTCCAGCTCCTCGTGCGTACCGACGTCGGAGAGCCGCCCGTGGTCCAGTACGGCGATCCGGTCGGCGAGCGCGAGCGTGGAGCGGCGGTGCGCGATGAGCAGGGTGGTGCGGCCGGCCATGACGGCGCGCAGTGCCTCGTGGATCTCGTGCTCGACGCGGGCGTCGACGGCGGAGGTGGCGTCGTCGAGGAGCAGCAGGCGGGGGTCGGTGAGGATGGCGCGGGCGAGCGCGATGCGCTGGCGCTGGCCGCCGGAGAGGGTCAGGCCCTGCTCGCCGACCTTGGTGTCGTACCCGGCCGGCAGGGCTTCGATGAACCCTTCGGCCTGGGCGGCGCGGGCGGCGGCGCGGACCTGTTCGTCGGTGGCGCCGGGGTGTCCGTAGGCGATGTTGGAGCGGATGGTGTCGGAGAAGAGGAACGAGTCCTCCGGCACGAGCCCGATGGCATCGCGCAGGGAGTCGTAGGTCAGCTCGCGCACGTCGTGGCCGCCGACGCGGACGGCGCCGCGGTCGGCGTCGTAGAAGCGCGGCAGCAGCAGCGACACGGTGGACTTCCCGCTGCCCGAGGAACCGACGAGGGCGACGGTCTCCCCTTCGGCGATCGACAGGCTGAACCCGTCGAGCACGGGCCGCTCGGGGTCGTAACCGAACCGCACGTCGTCGAACTCGACGGTGGCGGACGCGTCTGCGGGAAGCTCTCGCTCCCCCTCCTGGATCACCGGCTCGGTGTCGATGAGCTCGAAGACCCGCTCCGCGCCGGCGCGGGCCTGCTGGCCGACGGTGAGGACCATGGCGAGCATGCGGACGGGGCCGACGAGCTGGGCGAGGTAGGTGGAGAAGGCGACGAAGGTGCCGATGGTGACCTGCCCCTTGGTGGCCATCCAGCCGCCCAGCGCCAGCATGGCGACCTGGGCGAGGGCCGGTACGGCCTGCAGCGCCGGGGTGTAGCGGGAGTTCATCCGGATCCCGCGCAGCCGCCCGGCGAACAGCCGGCGGCCTGCTTCGCGGAGCTTGCCGGTCTCCTGCTCCTCCTGGCCGAAGCCCTTGACGACGCGGACGCCGGTGACGGCCCCGTCGACGACGGTGGCGACGGCGGCTGCCTGGCTCTGGGCGTACCAGGTGGCGGGGAAGAGCTTCTTGCGGCTGCGCTTGGCGATGAACCACAGGGCGGGAGCCATCAGCAGCGCGACCACGGTCAGCAGCGGCGAGAGCCACAGCATGATCCCGAGGGATATCCCGAAGAGCAGGAAGTTGCCGATGGTCATGGGCAGCATGAAGAGCAGCCCTTGGATCAGCTGGAGGTCGGTGGTCGCCCGCCCCACGACCTGCCCGGTGGACAGCTCGTCCTGGCGGCGGCCGTCGAGCCGGGCGATGGTGTCGTACATGTCGGTGCGCAGGTCGTGCTGCACGTCGAGGGCGAGCCGCCCGCCGTAGTACCTGCGGATGTAGGTCAGCACGTACACGATGACGGCGGCGCCGATGAGCATCAGCGCCCAGGGCGTCATGGGCTTGCTGTGGTCACCGATGACGTCGTCGAGGATCACCTTGGTGACGAGCGGCACGAGCGCCATGACGGCCATGCCGCCGAGCGAGGATCCGAGGGCCAGCAGCACGTTCGCCTTGTACCGCCAGGTGTAGGCGGCGAGCCGCCTCCCCCACCCCTGTTTGCTTCCAGCCGCCGATTCCGCCGTCGCCGTAGCCACGTACTGCCTCCCCGTTCGTCCTGCCCTACCGGAAGCGCCAACGCTCCGACCGGCGGATTTCATCCCGCCGCAACAATTCGAACTGGGTTGCGCGGGTTCCGCGCGCGGTGCTGGGCCTACGGGGCGTCGAACTCGTACTCCAGTACGTAGGCGGAGGCGTCGAGCACCATCTCGTTCACCTCCGCAACCCGCCCGCCGGCGTCGAAGGCGGTACGGACGACCAGCACGACGGGCGTCCCGGCGGCCGGCCCGAGGCTGACGGCCTCCTCGGCACCGGGCATCCGCGAGCGGACCTCCTCGCGGAACCGGGCCGGCTTGTGACCGAGCTCGGCGAGGCGCGCGTAGATCCCGCCGGGGCCGCTGTCGGGCTCGGTGACGGGCGTACCCGCCACGAGGGCGGCGTCGAGGTAGGAGGTCGCGAACATGACGGGCTTCCCGTCGGGCAGGAACCTGCGGCGCCGGACGCACGCGGGCGCGCCGTCGCCGAGCCCGAGCACGCGATCATCGCCACCCTGGCGGAACGCCGGGGCTGCTGCCCCCGGCGGCACGGCATCGGCAAGGCGGTCTGGGTCGAGGTCAGGACGTAGGCAGCGGCTTCACCACGGGGGCCTGCTCCAGCGGCTTGTTCTCGCAGCCGAGGGCTTCGGTGACGCGGCGGGTCATGAGGTAGGTGAGCGTCGTCTGCCGGTCCTTGGCCGCTTGGTCGATGTCGGCCGGGAGGATCTCCGTCGGGGAGATGTTGACCACGTACGAGGCGTTCGCGTACAGCCATGCCGTCTTCGAGGGCTCGGCGAGGTCTCCGGGCATGTCGCACCGGACGAACAGCTTCGTGGAGAAGTAGTTGCTCTGACCGAAGGCTCCGTTCACCTCGAACCGGCCCGCCTCGCGCAGGGGCTCCTCGACGAACTTCGACGTGCGGGGCGCCCACCCGGCGCTGAACGCCGCGCCCTCGGACCGCGTGGGCGGCCTGAAGGTGCAGGTGGATGGCGCGAACGTCTCCTTCGCCGGGTCCATCTCCCGCAGTTCGCGCCCCAGCTTCTCCACGAGACGGCTCGTGCGGTTGGGGATGAAGGTCCTGAAGGCATCCACGTCCGTACCCGTAGCCGTCCCCCTACCGAGGATCTCCCGGAGGAGGACGTCCTCCTCCGAGGAAGGAGTGATGTCACACAGGTGGTCGGCCTTCGCCTCGGTCTCGCCTGCGGTGCACGACGCCAGCGTCAGCACGGCGAGCACGGCGGCCGCAGACCGCGCGAGGGTTTTCCGCAGATCAAGGCCGCAGGTGCCCACGAGCAGCCTCCCGTCCGGTCGAGTAGGAGCTGTTCGCCGTGTTCTGGGCGTGCTCGAAGGCCTGGTCGCCCTGGATGTCGCGGTCCTTGCCCCAGGCCGCGAACAGAGCGTTGGTCCCCTCCACGCCCGCCGCGTAGTTGTTGCTGGACTCTTGCTTGCTCAGCTCCTCGGCGGCGTCCTTGACGTCCTCGACCCAGTGGTAACCCGCCACGTCGATCAACGAGCCTCCGATCGTGCTCACCACCGGTATCTCGCCGATGAGGCCGTTGGCCCCGGCGGCCGAGTACGTGGACGTGGCCTCCGCCCACTCGACCTTGTCATCCTCCTTGTCCTTGTGCACGTCAGCCCCGATGCCGTTGAGGGCGCCGTTCGCCACGCCGATCTCATGCGCACGGTTGTCCCAGTCGGCGCTCCCCGAGTGCGGGGAATCGGCCGTGAACACGGGGGCGTCCGAAAGCAAGCCCGCCGAATAGGCCCGCTCCGCCTCGACCATCAGCGCGTAGGACGGGCCGTCGTCCGCGATCCCCCGCATCACGCGGATCAGACTGCCCTGGCCCACCGCGATCTGGGACCGGTCGCCCGAGCCGTGAATGGAGTCGGAGCCCCTGACGCTCCCCAGGTCGGGGTTCTGCCCGCCCAGGATCTCGTGCGTGTCCGCGACGTAGTCGACCAGCGCCTTCGCCATCGGCCGGCGCAGGCCCTCGCGGTCCTCCGGGAACTCGTCGCCGCCCATTTCCTTGTCCAGGAGGCGGATCGAGTCGTGCATCACGCGCGCCTGGCCCTCCGTGTGCGGGCCGGGCGGGCCGAGCTTTTCGCCGTCCACGTGGCCCGTGGCCGCCGCCTGGATGGCTGCGCCGAGGCCGGCCGTCTTGTCGTTCTGTATTTCGATCGGCTGGCCTACGCCCGTCGAGATCCAGGGGTCCGGCATGTCGCGGTCGGTCAGGAGGTACTTCAGGTGCTCGTTCTTGTTGCCCGGGGCTTCGGGGTCGAGGAAGTGCGTCGCCGCTTCCGGGTCCTTGGCCATGATGCCCAGCAGGCCGTCCAGGGGGTCCGAGACCAGGTTCGGGCGCTGGGAGTCGTAGGCGTGGTCGTACATGTGGGGCTTCGACTTCTCGGCCTCGATCATGCCGTCGCCGAGGTCGTTCAGGAACTGCTTGCCGTAGCCGTCGCCGCGCTGCATCACGGTCACCAGCGACTGGTAGCCGTACGTCGGGCGCAGGCCGTCTGCGACCAGTTCCGGGCCCTGTTCCTTCAGGCCCGCCATGAAGGGCTTGTAGGCGTAGCCGTCCGGGTCCTTGGTGCCCGAGGCGATGGTTCCCGCGAGGCCCGTGCTGATGGACTCGTAGAGCTTCTTGTCGGCCGCCGAGGCACCGCGCTCGTTGGACGCCAGGTTGAGCTGGTCGGCCAGGTGGATGGTGTCCTTAGCGCCCAGCGAGTGCAGGTACGCCTCGCCGAAGTGGCTGTCCTTGGCGTTCTGGCGGAGCAGATCGTCGTAGTGCTTGAGCTCGTCCGGGGAGGCGTCGCCCGACTGGATCTTTTGGGTGAGGGCCAGGGCTTCGACGGCTTCCACGTCGCCCACGGCCCGGGAGTTGAAGCCGAAGAGGGAAGTGCCGTCGGCTCCGGAGGCGTTGAGGAGGGCGATGCGTACGTCCTCGTCGAACTCCGTGACCGCCTTGACGGTGTCCGCGATGCGCTGGGTCCAGGACCGCTCGATCTCCGGGAGGTCGGGGTCGTGGCGGATCGCGTTCACGGAGGCGGGGTCGGCCTTGCTGAAGTCGTAGCTCGCGATGCCGGCGTCCGAGACCTTCATGCCGGCCTTCACCGCGTCCGCGACGGCGGAGGTCACCCGGCCCTTGAGGTCCGTGAAGCGGGCGTGCGCGTCGCGGAGCAGCGACTCCACGGCCAGCGCCTGCGTCTGCGCCGCGTCGAGCTCCCGGCGGGTGATGGCGGAGTTGTTGCTCGCCGTCTGTGCGCTGCTGCCCAGCCAGCCGGATCCGGAGGAGACGCTCTGGACTTCCTTCTCGTAGACGTCCTCGAGCGTTTTGAACTGCGTCGCCATCGACTTCCAGCCATCGGCGGCCGTGACGAGCGCCCCGAGGTCGGTGGTGACGATCTCCTGGTAGTTCGGCATCGTGTCTCCGTCTCCCCTACAGGCCCGAGAGCTTGGACGTGACCGGCTGGAAGCCCTGGCCCGTCAGCTGGTCGTTGCCGGTGAAGAGGTTCGACGCGCCGCGCAGGGCCGTCTTCTCCGAGTTCAGGCGTCCCATCAGGCGCTTGACCTGGTCGTCCCAGTGCGTGTGCGCCTTCGTCAGGCCCGTCGCGGTCTCCCAGCCGGCGAAGGCCTTGGCCGCAGTGGTCGTCGGCTCGTCGGCGGCGTCCGCCGCCTTCGTCGTTCCGGGCTGGAGGACGTTCTCGATGGTGTCGGCCGCCTTCTTCTTCTCGGGCGGGGCCGTCGCCAGGACTCCGGTGCCCGGCGCGGTCGTGGATTGCCTCTGCTGGGCCCACTGCTGCTCGAACGACACCGCTCCCCCAAAGATGTGCGACCGGCGATTTGCGACCGGGACTGATCGGGTACCAACCTAACCCGGCCCGCGCACCCCTCAGACGTGGGTGGGTGCGAACATCTTCAGCTTGGCCGGAAGTACCACGACTGAAGGGCCCGGGGTCTTCAGGGACTTGGCCAGGTCCTCGCGGAGGGATTCCGGGGTGGTCGTGGTCGCCGGGATGTCGAAGGAGGCCGCCAGTGCCACGAAGTCGGGGCGGGTCAGCGCCGTTCCCGTCTCGCAGCCGTACTCGCGCAGGATGCCGTAGCCGCCGTCGTCCACGATCAGCCAGGTGACGTCCAGGTCGTGCTGGCGGGCGGTGGCCAGGTCGGCGATCGAGTACATCGCGCCGCCGTCGCCGGAGACGGCCAGGACCGGAGTGTCCGGCTCCGCGACGGCCGCGCCGAGGGCCGCCGGGAAGGCGTAGCCGAGGCCGCCCGCGCCCTGCGCCGAGTGCATGGTGTTGGGGTGCTTGGCGTCGAAGGCCGACCAGGCCCAGTAGGACAGGATCGTCATGTCCCAGAAGGACGGGGAGCGGGGCGGGAGGGCTTGGCGGATCGAGGCCAGGAGCTGCTGCTCCAGGGTCAGGTCCTGGGAGTCGAGGCGGGCCGCGATGGCGGACAGGAGCAGGGCGACGCGCTCGGGGGCCTGCGGGTCGGGGCGCTCGGCGACCGTTTCGAGGAGTGCCTGCAGGGCGAGGCGGGCGTCCGCGTGGATGCCGAGGCCCGCGTGGTTGGACTCCAGCTTGCCGAGGTCCGCCTCGATCTGGACGACCCGCCCCTCCGGGAAGAACGTGTGGTAGTTCGAGGACAGTTCGCCCAGGCCCGAGCCGACCACCAGCAGGACGTCGGCGTCCTCCAGGAAGTCCGTCATGTGGCGGTCCTCCAGCCAGGACTGGAGGGAGAGCGGGTGGGTCCAGGGGAAGGCGCCCTTGCCGCCGAAGGTGGTGACGACGGGGGCGTTCAGGCGTTCCGCGAGCTGCTTCAGCTTGCCCGCCGCGTCCGAGCGGATCACCCCGCCGCCCGCGATGATCACCGGGCGCTCGGCGTTCTCCAGCCAGTGCGCCGCCAGAGCGGTGAGCTCCGGGCGCGGGGCCAGTTCGTGCGGGGTCGCGTCCATGCCCGTGACCTGCGGGACGACGGTTTCCGCGCGCAGGACGTCCTCCGGAATCTCCACCCACACCGGACCGTGCGGGGCGGTCAGCGCCGATTCCCAGGCCTCGGCGATCACGGACGGGACCTGGGAGGGGGTCCGGGCGGTGTGCACGGACTTGACCACGTCGCGGAAGGAGGCCGACTGGTCGCGCAGCTCGTGCAGGTGGCCGCGCCGGCCGCCGCCCAGGCCCGGGGTCGGGACCTGCGAGGAGATCGCCAGAACGGGCGCGGACGCCGCCGCCGCCTCGGCCAGGGCGGGGAGCGCCATGAGCGCGCCCGGGCCCGTGGACAGGAGGAGCGGCGCCGCCTCGCCGGTCATCCGGCCGTACGCGTCGGCGGCGAACCCGGCGTTGTTCTCCGTACGGAGTCCGACCAGGCGCAGGTCGGAGCGGCCGACGGCGTCGAAGAGGCCCAGCGCGTGCTGCCCGGGCAGCCCGAAGACGGTGGTCGCGCCGAGCGAGCGCAGCGTCTCCACGACCAGGTCCCCGCCCGTGCGCCCCGGCGGGGGCGCGAGCGCCGCCGCCTTCTGGGCTTCGGTGGGACGGAGTACCAGGTCGTGGTCGTGCGTCACTTCTTACTTGCCCTTCGGGTTCGCCTTCGCCTGCGCGCTGTGCCTAATGGGCGCTGCGTGCCGCAGCGATTTGACGGCTCATGATCGTGGTCAGCTCGTACGCGGTGTGCGAGGCCGCGACCGAGGTGATCTCCGCGTGATCGTACGCCGGGGCGACCTCGACGACGTCCGCCGAGACCAGGTTGCAGGAGGAAAGCCCGCGGATGATCTCCAGCAGCTCGCGGGAGGTCATGCCGCCCGCCTCCGGGGTGCCCGTACCGGGCGCGTGCGCCGGGTCCAGCACGTCGATGTCGATGGAGATGTACAGCGGGCGGTCGCCGATGCGCTGGCGCAGCTGGTCGGCGACCTCGTCGGCGCCGCGGCGGTAGACGTCGGCCGAGGTGACGATGCCGAAGCCCATCTTGGCGTCGTCGTCCAGGTCCTGCTTGCCGTACAGCGGGCCGCGGGTGCCGACGTGGGACAGGGCCTCGGTGTCGAGGATGCCCTCCTCGACGGCGCGACGGAACGGAGTGCCGTGCGTGTACTCGGCGCCGAAGTAGGTGTCCCAGGTGTCCAGGTGGGCGTCGAAGTGGAGCAGCGCGACCGGGCCGTGCTTCTTCGCCACCGAGCGGAGCAGGGGCAGGGCGATGGTGTGGTCACCGCCGAGGGTCATCAGGCGGGAGCCGTTGCCGATCAGCTCGTCGGCGGCGGCCTCGATCGTGTCGACGGCCTCGTTGATGTTGAAGGGGTTCGCGGCGATGTCGCCGGCGTCGGCGACCTGGGCGAGCGCGAACGGGGAGGCGTCCTGGGCCGGGTTGTACGGGCGCAGCAGGCGGGAGGCCTCGCGGATGGCGTTGCCGCCGAAGCGGGCGCCGGGACGGTACGAGACACCGGAGTCGAACGGCACGCCCACGACGGCCACGTCGGCCTTGCCGCCGACCTCGTCCAGGCGGGGCAGCCGGGCGAACGTCGCGGGGCCCGCGTAGCGCGGGATGCGGGAGGAGTCGACGGGGCCGCGCGGCTGCGTGCTCATGAGGGGGCCTTCCGGGGAGGTGTGCGGTGCGGTCCTTCGAGCGTAAACGGACACCTGGAGCCGGCGAAGTGTACGTTTCATCCATCAGGCTCTCCCGATGTGTACGGAGTATCCACTGATGGAAGCCCCTCCCACTCCGCCCGTCGCGCTCGGCCGGCTGCTCGCCGACCACGAGCTGGGGCTGCGCCACCTGGCCGGGCCCGCCGAGGCCGAACTGCACGGGGTGCACGCCTCCGAGATGGCGGACCCGTCCCCGTACCTGCTGGGCGGCGAACTCCTCCTGACGGCGGGGGCGGGCCTCGCGGTGGCCTGGCCGGCCGGGGGGACGGACAACCGCGCCGGCACCCACGCGGAGCCCCCGGGGACGGACGGCTCGCCGACGGGAGCCGGGCCCGTCGACGTTCCCCCCGGCCGTACGGGCGCGGGACCCACGGACAACGGCCGTGCCCACACCGGACGCGGGGGTGCCGGGCACCCGGACGGCGGGAACACGGGTGCCGGACACGCAGGGGGCGAACTGATCGACGCCGCGACGTACGTCGCGCGGCTGGTCCGGGCCGGGGTCGGAGCCGTCGGGTTCGGGGTGACCCCGGTGCACGAGACCGTGCCCAGGGCCCTGACCGAGGCCTGCGAGCGGTACGGGCTGCCCCTGGTCGAGGTGCCGCCCGGGACCCCGTTCACCGCGGTCGGCCGGAGCGTCTGGCGGCTGATGGCCCGGGCCCGGACCGCCGAGCTCCGCCGGGTGACCGAAGCCCAGCAGTCCCTGGCGGCGGCCGCCGCCCGCCCGGACCCGGTCCCGGCGGTCCTGCGCCGACTGGCGGCGACCCTGGGCGGCTGGGCGGGCCTCCTCCCCACCACCCGGCCGGACACCCCGTCGGCCACCACGCCGGGGCCCGCGGGGGCAGGACCCGCAGGAGCGGGATCCGAGCCGGCGACCACCGCCGGGCCGACCACCGCTCGACCCGCACCCACCGCCGGGGCAGGCACCGTTCGGGCCACACTCACCGGGGCAGGAGCCGGACTCACCGGGGCAGGAGCCGGGCCTGCGCCCACGTCAGCGGGGACCGGACCTGCACCCACCGGAGCAGGGGCCGGACCCGCGCCTTCCTCGCCGGAGCGCCCGGACATCCTCACCCCCCTCACCGCCCCCGGCGCCTCCGCCGGAACGGCGCCCGCGCCCGAGGCGCTCGACGTGCTCGCCGAACTCGCCCGACGGGTCGCACCCGGCTCCGCCGTCACCGCCACGGCGGCCCACGGCGGTCTCCACCTCAGCGTCCACGCCCTCGGCGACGGGCGGGTCCTCGCCCTCGCGACCCCGACGCGGGCCCCCGGGGACCACACCATCGCCTCGGTCGCGGCCGTCCTGCTGACGCTGCTGACCGCCCACCGCCCCGTCAGGTCGGAGGCGGCCCTGACCCGGCTGCTGCTCGACGGGGATCCGGGCGCCGCGCTGGGCCCCGGGCCCTGGTACGCCGTCCACGCCCGCGGCACCGGGGACCCGCGGGCCCTGGCGGCCGCGCTGGGCACCGTACTGCTGGACCCGCGCGGGTATTCCGCACAAGGGGATCCCGTGCGTGACGACTCCGTAGGCGACGGTTCCGTAGGCGCAGGCTCCGTACGCGACGGTTCCGTACGCGCAGGCTCCGCGCGCGCAGGATCCGTACGCGCAGGCTCCGTACGCCTGCTCACCGACCGCGAGCCCACCCCGCAGCCCGGCTGGCGGCTCGGGGTGAGCGCCGCGGCCGGGCCCGGAGGCCTGCCCGGTGCCGACGCACAGGCCGGGCGGGCCCTGGAACGCGCCGAGGCGGCCCGTACCCCGCTGGCCCGGCACCGCGACCCCGGCCTCGCGGGCCTGGTCGGCGCGGCCGAGGCCCGGGCCCACGCCGAGGCCCTGCTCGCACCCCTCTCCCCCGCACTCCGGGAGACCCTGCGCGCCTGGCTGGCCCACCACGGCAGCTGGGACCGCAGCGCGGCCGCCCTGGGCATCCACCGCAACACCGTCCGCCAGCGCATCGCCCGCACCGCCGACCTGCTGCGCGGGGCCGACCTGGACGATCCGGACACCCGGATGGAGCTGTGGTTCGCGCTGCGCCACACCGACCCGGTCGGACCGCCCGGCGAGCGCCCCTGAGAGGCTCGCCTCTATTGGGTGATCTCACCCATCCAGATGCGCCGACCCAGCTCATCGAGTTCGGCCTTGCGCTCTTCGTACTCGGGCAGCGCCTGCCCGAGTAGCCGCCAGAAGTCAGCGCGATGCCCCGGAACCCGGACGTGGGCCAGCTCGTGGGCGACGACGTAGTCCACGAGATGCATCGGAAGCTGGAACAGCGGCCACCCGAGACTCATCCGGCCCCTCTCTCCACCACCAGGGTGGTAGCTCCCCCAGCGGTCGCCGAGGTCGCAAACGCCGAGAGCCGGCTGCTCCACGGCCATCCGCGCCGCCCATGGCTGGAGTCGCCCGGTGGTCCAGTTCCGTCCGGCCCGGCAGTACCAGTCGACCAGCGCCGTTCTTCCCCGTCTCGGGTCCGCCGCCGTCTCCCGGCCCATGACCAGGTGCCCCGCGATCAGCCGTACCCTGCTCCCGGCGGGCTGGTCCGCCACGATGGCAAGCCGGTATGTCCGGCCCAGGTAGCGGAAGGCCTCTCCTTCGATCAGCCGCTTCGCCGGATTCAAAGGGCGGGTCTGTTCACGTATTCCGACCTTGCGCACCAACCAGGACCGGTGGGTGCGAACGAAGTCCTCCGCGTCGGCCACCGGGCGCCCGCCGGGTGCGTGGAGAGTCAGGCCCGCATCCGGTTCCACGGTCAACGCGAACCGCTTACGACGTGAGCTGACCTTCACCCGCAGCTCCAGGCCGTCGACAGCCAGCAGGCCCCCCTCGGCCAGGGAGGGGGCACTGGGGTCTGCGGCGGGAACGCGGGCGATCACCCGCCCTATTCTCCCCTGGACCTGGCCAGAAACTGCGCCCGGTGGGCCGCGGCGTACGCGGCGAGCCCCTCCGCGATGTCGTGCAGCGGTCCCCAGTCGGTTCCGGCGGGCAGCAGTCCTCCCCTGACCAACCGGTTCTCGATTCCGTTGGCCAGGGCGGTGATGTCTTGGTGCTGTCCCTGGTACGACGCTTTGGTCATCGTCTGCGCGGCGATGTCGCACACCTCCCGCACCAGCGGCCTCGCGTCCTCGGCAGCCCTCCCGCGCACGACGCCGGGAGTCTCCTCCAGCAGTTTGTCCAGCAGCCGGAACATCCTCTGCTCCACCGGGCTGAGCCCCGCCACGGCGGGGTCTTCATCTTCCTCTCGCCGGGCCTTGTCGATCAGGTCGCCGAGCTGCTGGACCTGCTCGTCGAAACGTCCGGAGAGGTCCCGCAGGATTTCCTCCAGCCGCTCCGAGAGTTCCTTGTACTTCCCCGGGTCGTCCCGCTTGACCCGCTCCTCCAGATGGAAGCGCAGTGCGTGCCCCATCTCTGCCGCCGCCTCACGCGCCGGCAGCGTCCGAACGTGGTCGTCGAACACGGGCGAGCTGAGCGAGACGGGTGCGATGACCTGCTCGATCTCCGGCCCCTCCAGATGGTCGGCGATCATGGCACGGACCTTGCGCCCGTACCGGCGCAGGGTGAAAGTCCCGCCCGGTGCGTCCCGGTAGAGCCGGCGGATCCGCTTCTGGAGCGTGCCCCAGCGCCGGGCATCGGCCACATAGGGCAGACCGTCCTCGTGCGGAAGTACGCGCTCCAGTACGGCGAGGAACTCGTGCAGCGCGGTATCGAACTCGAGCCGGTCCGCATCGTCTTCGAAGGCTTCCAGCTTGGCACCCAGCGTGGCGGGGTCTGCGAGGTCGCCGTCGCCGAGCCCGTACGAGAGGAGCAGTCGGCGCACCTTCTCGGCCGCCGGCTCCAGGGCGGCGAGCTCCGCCGACAGGCTGCGCATCGTGTCGTCGACGTCGGCCGTCTCGTAGTCGGCCAACGCCCCCGTCAGGTGCTCGAAGACGCCGTAGTAGTCGACGACGTAGCCGACGTCCTTGCCCACCGCGGGCCGGTTCACCCGGGCCACGGCCTGAAGCAGTTCGGCGTCACGGATCGGCCGGTCGAGGTAGAGCGCCTGCTCGCGCGGTGCGTCGAAGCCGGTGAGCAGCATCGACTTCACGATGAGGAAGGCGATCGGACTCTCGGGGTGCACGGGATCGGGCACGGCCTGCTTGGGCTCAGGTTGCCCGGTCTCCTGGGACCAGGGGTGGTCCGCCGCGCCTCCGTCCGCGCCCGGCGTATCGGACTCGGGCGTGGGGAAGGGCAGTGAAGCCTGCCAGTCCGGTTCTACCGGCAGGTAGGGGAAGGCCTGCTGGAAGCGCCCGATGTACGCCTCCTGCCGCGCCTTGTCCGTCCAGTGCAGCCACTGGCGCAGCTTCTTCTCCGAGCCCGGGGAGATAACCGGTACGAAGTCGATCCGGCGGATGAGCGCCCGGTACTGGTGGGCCTGGTAGAGGTAGCGCTCGCGCCGGGGCAGTTCCTCCAGCGGGGTCCCGGACAACGACTCGGGGTCGAAGGCGGCCAGGTCGAGCAGCAGGGTGTCACGCGCCAGCCGAAGGGCGTGGTGGTATCTGACGGCCGCCTTCCGGCTCACCGCCGCGACCTGGGCCTTGAAACCACCGCCCGGCAGCACCCAGGTCACCCAGTGCTCCAGCATGTCCTCGGCCTTGGCCCGGATCATCGGCTCGGACTCGGCCACGTCCCGCTCGGTGGGCCAGCGCCTCAGCAGCGCCTTTTTCTCTTCCTCCGTACGGTCCTGGACGAGGTCCGCAAAGTTCCGGTCGAGGCCTTCCTTGTCGAAGACCTTGCCCTCGCCGGTGCGGCCCTCGTAGCGGATGCGGACGACGACGCCGTCGCGCTCGGCCTCCGCCATCCGGTAGATGTCGAGGAAGCCTCCGAAGATGCGACGGGTGTCCTCGGCGCGCTCCGTCATGATGGGCGTACCGGTGAAACCGATCTTCGCCGCGTTGGGGATCGCCTTGCGCAGGGCCGCGTGCAGCACGCTGGTGTGCGAGCGGTGGGCCTCGTCGACCAGGACGAGGATGTCGGACGAGCTGTTGCACTCGGCGAAGTCCACCGCGGGCTCGGCGTTGGCCTTGCCATTGGCCTTGGCTCGGCTCTGCTTCCTGGCCTGCTCGGCGTTCTCGTACTCGCAGGCCAGGTTGCGGTCGTCCCCGTCGGTCCCGCCTTCCGCCGCGAAGCCGAGCCCGGCCCCGTACTTCTGGATCATCGCGAAGACGACGCGCCGTCCGCCGTCGCGCAGCAGCCCCTCCATCTGGGTGCGGGTCTCGGCCGTCTCCACGTCCGATTCGCTGAGCTTGAGCGTCTTGGAGAGCTGGGTCTGCAACTGGGTCCGGTCGGTGACGACGACGACCGTGAACTCGCTGAGCCGGTGGTGCAGATGGATCCGGCGCACGAGGAAGGCCATGGTCAGGCTCTTGCCGGAGCCCTGGGTGTGCCAGATGATCCCGCCGCGTTCGTCTTCGAGTACGGGCCCGCCGCGCGTGCGGCCGACCAGCAGCTTGCGCACCGCCTTCTCGGCCGCGCGGTACTGCTGGTGGCGGGCGACCGCCTTGACCATCCGGGTGGCACCGGACTCGGACTCGACGGGGAGCGGGATGACGTAGTGGCGCACGAGGTTCAGCAGCGCGGCGGGGCGCAGCACGACCCCGACGAGCTTGTGCCGCTCGTTGAGCTTCCCAGTTCCCTCCGGCAGCTCGGCGCGAAGCGTGGCCTCACTCTCCGGCTCAATGCTCCGCCAGGGGTGGAAGTGGTCGGGGGTGGAGGTGACCGTACCCAGGTACGCGGTCTCCTCGGTCGCGGCGACCAGCAGTTGCACGGTCCGGAAGAGTTCCGGTACGCCGGCGGGCAGCGGCAGGCCCGTACCGTCGCGCTCGTCATCGGGGAGGGGGGCGCCCGCGTAGTGCCGCAGGTCGAGGACGGCGCTGCGGATCGGATCGGCGAGGTCGGGGCTCTTGCACTCGACGGCGACGAGGGGGATGCCGTTCACGAAGAGGACGATGTCGAGTATCGACAACTCTCCGGAGCCGTTGCGCACCCGGAGCTGGTCGACGACGGTGAACTCGTTGAACTCTTCCCGCCCTGCACGCTCCTCGTGCCACTCGATGTACTGAACGGTGGCTGAGGCCCCGCCGTGCCCGGCGGACGGGGAAGCGAGAACGGACCCGCTGAGCAGCAGGTCGGTGGCGGCGAAGTTGGCGTGCGCGACGCCTTTGCCGAGGGAGCCGGCGGCCAGCTCCGCGATGGCTCGGGCCGCGTCGGTATCGTCCATCCACGGCTTGCCGTCGACCGCCCGGAGGTTGATCCGACGCAGCGCGGCGGCCAGCTTTTCGGCGAGCAGCGGGGTACCGGCATCGAGCGTGCCGATCGCCTTCCCGGGCACGTGAGTCCAGCCCATCGCCTTGAGCTGCTCGACGATGGGCCGCTCGACCCGGTCCCGCTCGACCTGTTCCACCATGCCCCGTACCCCTCCACACCCCGCCCGATCCGGTGATCCATTGTGCGCCCCGGGCAGGGCGGCCGGGAGGGATCAGGCCATGGGGGTGGGAGAGGGCAAGGTGTCGCACCGGCAGATATGGGCGTATCACCCCTCCGGTGAAGCTCGCTTCACCATCCCGGCGGCAGCCCCTCCCCGTCATGAACCGGTACGGGAAGCCGCGCACCCCGGCTGCGCGCGATGCGGTGCACATCGCGCAGCGCCTCGCCCATACGGGCCGCGAGGTAGTGGAGCTGGGCGGAGGTGGCACGGCAATCGGCGAGCATGTCGTCTGCATGATCGAGCAGTTCGACGGCCATACCGAGCTGGACGGCTTCGATGTTGTCGGCGACGCGGGAGAGGTACCCCACCCCGTCGCCGATCAGGTAGCAGGGCTTACCGTCCGAGCCGACCCATGGCAGCAGCCTCCCCTCGTCGGTGGACCGGCCGATCACGCGGCGACCACCCTCCCGTGGATGACGCGTGGCCCGATATCGACCCCGTGCAGGGCCAGCCAGAGAGCCACCCGCCGGGCCCGCTGCCGGCGGGCGTGATCGCGGGGTGGTCGGTACGGGGAGCCCTGCGGGCGGAGCCTCGTCCCGGGGGCGGGCGGGGGTGTGACCCGCAGGAACCGCAGCAGCGGTTCGAGGAGGCGGGCGATACGGTGCGACACGTCGTCAACTCCACTTGGTTGATGGCCATGGCCCCGGGCCGTGTACAGCGGCCGCGGGGGTCCTGCGTGCCCGGTCGGCGCCGACCGGGGATTCGGGCATCGCTGTGTAGCGATGCGCTCACAGGGTGGGACGGAGCGGAGTAGCCTCGCCAGTGGGTGGCGTGTGACAACGCCTCTGTCACACGGGAGTTGACCGTGAGTAATACCTATGGGGACTGGCTGAAGGCACAACGCGAGGCGGCCGGCCTGACGCAGCAGGAACTCGCCGTAGCGGCGATCATGACCCGCTCGCACATCGCCCACATCGAAGCGGGGCGCCGCGTCCCGTCCAGGGAGGACGCGCGGCGGCTGGACAGGGCCCCTGAACACGGGGGATGTGTTGAGCAGCTTCCTGCCGGAGGAGGACGCGGCGGTCGCCGACTACTTCGAGGCGGCGCGCCAACTCGAACAACAGGCATCGATGATCCGGGAGTTCGCCTACGCGTTCGTACCCGGCATTCTCCAGACAGAGAGGTATGCGCGTACGGTTCTGAGCTCGTCCTTCCCCCCTGTGAGTGAAGCAGAGTGTGACAGGCTCGTTGTCACACGCCTCGAACGCTCAAACATCCTTGAAGACCCGGTGACACCCGTAGTCTGGGCGCTGCTGGACGAGGGTGTTCTGCATCGACCGGTCGGCAGCCCGAGCATCATGGCGGAGCAGCTCGCACACATCACCCGCCTGATGGAGAGCGGCCGGGTTCGTGTCCACGTCATGCCGTACGGAGCAGGGGTCTACCCACTCCTCCAAAGCATGCTGACCCTCATGTGGTTCGGGGACCAGCCCCCAGTGGCGTACTCGGAAGGCCTGCTCACGGGGAAGCTGCACGACTCCCCAACCGTGGTCACACGCCTACAGAGCATCTACGATCTTGCGCTGAGCGACGCACTGTCACTCAAGGAATCACTTGCCCTGCTGCGGGCAACAGCGAAGGACTGCGGACACCATGGCTGAGCACACCATCCCCGACGCTTCCGCGTGGAAGGGCTGGCGCAAGTCCTCTCACAGCAACACCGAGGGAGGAAGCTGCGTTGAGGTCCTAGACAGCCACCCGTCGGGTGTCCCGGTCCGCGACTCCAAGACCCCCCACAGCCCCGCACTGGTCTTCCCAACGACCAGCTGGTCATCCTTCGTCTCGGCGGTCAAGGGCGGGAAGCTCACTAACTGACCCCCTGAAGCACACCACCGGCCCTCGTCACGACGGGGGCATCGCCATGTCAGCGGGTCGCCGTCAGACTGCCCGCCTTCTCCGCCCAGAGAAGCGTGTCTGCTCCGTCGGTACCAGGTTCAGGGCGACTTCGCCAGCCGCTCCCCAGCCACCCTTCCAAGCTGGAACCGGAAGGTTGGCTGGTTACCCCGTGGCTGCGGAAATCCCTGCCGAAATACCATTTGAGGCATCCGAAGATTGGAGCTTCATTGAACGCCCCCGACCCCCAGACATGGACACTCCAGAAGGCCATCCTAATTCTCTTGGCCCTCGGAGCTCTCGGCGGTGCACCTAATTCGAATCAATCACCCGACCTTGGGGATCCCTCCCCAAAACCGGCCATCCGAGTCGAAATAAAAATCTAGATCCACAGGGTCGAGGTGACCGAACAATGTCACCTCGATCCTGTTCCTCAGCGCCCAGAAATCAGATCCCGCATGAGGCCTTGACGGACCGTGCGCAGCTTGGCGTAACGCGATGCCTCTCGATTAATCTCGTCATCGCAAGCCGAAAGCGCCGCAGTAATTTTACGCTGCTCACTCAGATCGGCTGGCATATCGATCTCAAGATCCCGTAGACGCGTTGGATTGACGTTAACCTGCTGCACGGCAACGGTCGAGATTGCTCGGAGCCGCCGCCGAATTACAGGATGCATCAACCACTCGACCAGATACTCGGGAATAATCCGGTCGATGTTGATGTTCAGTCGGACGAGATACGACGCGAAGGTCGCATCCGGGAACTGCCCCTGCCAAATCCCCGCCTTCCCTACATGGTCAATGCTGTTGGTGCGATTGAATAGCACATCGCCACGTTGGAGCAACACCCGCCTGGGAACAGCGCCCGAATAATACCGAAGGTCCTCGAGGTCAACCTTCCCGCCCTGCAGGTTGTTCATGCGCAAGACAGGCGTTCCGCGTGGATCCCTATCCAGGGATTCCGAAATTCCGTACTCAACTGATGGAACAACCTCTCCTAGTGGCATGCGCTCCCACCCATTGGCGGGAGCAGCTGACACTACCGAGGCGCAAGAATCAAGCAGCAAACCCTGACGAACACTGCGGAACTTAGCGATCAACGCCTCTGCACTGCGCACCGCAGCATCCACGGCATGAGCAGCCTCGACGATCCGGCGCTGCTCGACTGCAGGAAGATACGGAACCGGCATAGCCTTCAATTGCGATGAGCTAATCGTTGCGAGATTTGTCGTCTGCTTGGCAATTTGCAGAAAATATGCACGCCCTTCCGGTGAGGCCATATACAAGGCCAGAAAGTCCGGAATCAACTCCGCCTGGAAGCAGCGCACCCTGAACACGTGGTTCTGGTGGAGGCATGGATCAATTCGACCATCCCAGACGGCACCGCGCCCCAATTTGTCGAAGTCGCCACCCTCAGTCAATAGTACGTCGCCACGCTTCAAACGGAATCGGTCAACCGATGACGCCCCGACCCGCAAGGTCTTGACGTCGTCCGTTGCGATATAGCCGTCCTGCACGTTGGCAACCCGCAAGTATGGCAATTCGACGCTTGAGCCGGCTGGTGGGCTCCCCCCAAGAGCCACGCCGCCTGAGACCTCAGCGAGGCTGTCAAGGCGCCGGTACCTACGCTCAGTCCGCATAACCCAGCCCCTTAAGGAACACGTCCAGCGTCGCCGCAGCACGCTCTCGCTCCGCCTGGATATCGCGCAGCGACACCGTGTACTTGTCGGCCCAGACCTCATACGCATCGGCCAACTCGTGGCGCCGCCGCACCATATGGCCATCCAGCTTGGCCACCAAGTCATTCCGCAGCAAGTCCAGCACCACCCGCCGCTCCGCCCCCGCATCCAGCGCCAGCTTCTGCCTCGCCGCGAACAGGCCCGGCGGGCCCTCTCCCAGTTTGGGCGGGTTGCTCGACCACTCGAACCAGAACTCCGACTCAAGGCGCTTGATCAGGGCGCCGACCTTAGTACGGTCCTTCTTCACCTGCGCCAGCTCGGCCAGCTGCTCCACGCTCAAGGCGACTTCCTCGCGCGTCGGCGCGTCATCAGCCCCGTCTTCGCCGTCCTCCGACGGCTCCGGCTCCGCGTTGAGTTCCTTCCACCGCGCGTCCAGCTCCGCCTTGCGCGCGTCCGCCGCCGCCAGCTTCTCCAGGAAGTCCGGGGCGATGGCCGCGACCACCTTGTGGTCGTACGCCTGGCGGCGCTCGGCCGCCGTGCGCTTGCGCAGCTTCCGCGTCTTCGGGTCCTGCTCCGGGGCGAGCAGGGTGTCCACGTTCTCGACCCAGCCGTCCAGGACACCCGCGAAGCCGTTCTCCGACAGGGCGAGCAGGTCGTACTTGGCTTCGTACCACCAGCCGGCCACCGCGCCCGCGAGCGCGTAGCGGTCGAGGAGGTCCACCTCGCCGAGCTGCTTCACGAACGACTCGATCAGCGAGCTGCGCACCGCCATCAGCCCGGCCTTGCGCTCGGACGCCGTCAGATCCGCCAGGCGTTCCGGGGTTGCCGCCACCGCCTCCAAGTGGCGGGCTTCCCTCTCCCACCACTTCGCGAAGGCGGCCCGCAGGGCGTCCTCGCGCGGGCGGGCCAGCTCCGCAAGCCGGGCCGCGTCCGGGCGGCTGCCCTCCGGGAGGAAGTCCACGTAAGCGGGATCCACCGGGGAGCGCTCCGCGAAGAGGTCCGTCAACTGCACCCCGTAGGCGTCCAGCAGTTGCTTCTTCGCCTCGATCTCCGCACGCGGCACCCCGCCCACCAGGTGTGCCCGCACGTCCTGCGGTTCCGGCGGCGGGGTGTTGTCCACGTAGCGGCGGATGTTGAGGTTGTCGTCATTGGCGCGCAGCTCTTCGCGGGTCACGACGCGCGAGAAGCCGTCCACCTCCGCGTACCCGTGGAAGGTCGTGACGATCTTCTCGGCGTGCTCCGGCAGCAGCACGTTCTGCGCCGACTCCTTGCGGTACTCCCGGTCGGCGTTGATGAACAGCACCTTGCCCGCTCGCGCCGGGTCTTTCCGGCCCGGTGGGCGCAGCAGCAGGATGCATGCCGGGATGCCCGTCCCGTAGAAGAGGTTCGGGGCGAGGCCGATGACCGCCTCGATCGCGTCCTCGTCGAGGAGATTCGTACGGATCTGCTGCTCACCGCCGCCCCGGAACAGCACACCGTGCGGCATGACCGTGATGACCATGCCGCCCCGCCCCTCCCGCTTGGTCTCCCACAGCATGTGCTGGAGGAACATCAGGTCGGCCTTGCCGCGCTCGCTCGTGACTCCGTACGTCGTGCGCTGTGCGCCGTGCAGCAGATCGGCGGCCACGTAGTCCATGGAGAAGGGCGGGTTGCTCAACACCCCGTCGAAACGGTCCGCGTCGGACCTCGGTACGTGCGCCGGCTCGGCGAGGGTGTCGCCGGTGCGCAGGTCGAAGCGGCGTACGCCGTGCAACACCATGTTCATCGTGGACATGATCCAGGAGCCGCTGTTGGCGTCCTGGCCGGCGAAGAACATGTCCGAGGTGTCCCCGCCGTGCTCCTCCACGTACTCCTTGGCGTGGATGAGCATGCCGCCCGAGCCGACGCAGGGGTCGTAGATGCGCGTGCCCTGAGTCGGGGCGAGCAGCTCGACCATCATGCGGACGACGGCGCGCGGGGTGTAGAACTCGCCGCCCTTACGGCCTGCCGAGTCCGCGAACTCCTTGATCAGGTACTCGTACGCGGCGCCGATCAGGTCCGGGAACTCGAAGTCGTCCGTCCGCAGCCGGATGCGTCCGAAGTGCGCGATGAGCAGCTTCAGCCGCTGGTCGGCGAGCTTGGCCGCGCCCGCCGCCGCGCCCGAGCCGCCGATGCGGTTGAAGTCGAGGTGGTCGAAGAGGCCCTTGAGCTTGCTGTTCTGGCCTTCCAGAGCCTGGAGGGCGGGGCGCAGGCGGTCCTCGTTGATGTTGTGGGTGGCCGAGGAGATCCACTTCCAGCGGGCGTTCTTCGGGACGAAGAGGACGTCACGCTCGCTGTACGCGGACTCCCGCTCCAGGTAGCCCTCCAGCACATCCCCGGCAAGACCCAGCTCCTTGGCCGCCTGCTCCCGGATCTGGTCCCGCGCGGCCTCGAACTCGTCGTTCGCCCGCTTCAGGAAGAGGAGCCCGAAGATGTAGTCCTTGTACTCGGAGGCGTCCATCGTGCCGCGGAGGATGTCCGCGGCGGCGAACAGATGCCGCTCCAGTTGCGCGAGCGTGAGCTTGGCCACGAATACGACTCCCTACGTCCCGAGTGCGACGTAGAAAACATTACGGCGACAGGGGACGCGCGCCTAAATCGCTGCCTCGGCCTGGCAAAGTCCGGCTTCCTCAGTACGAGGCGATGCCTAGCCCCTCCTCCACGAAGGTGAAGACATCCGTGTAGGGGTCGCGGTGCAGCATCGACACATGATCACCATGGGCGGCGTTCATCTTCAGCGCACGTTTCTTGGCTTCGGTGAAGCTGCCCGGTTCGATCTGCGCCGGGAGCACGCTCTTGATGTTCGCCGCGCTCTTGGCGAAGGGCAGACGGGCCGTCGCCTGATCACAGACTCCACCAAAAGTGCTGGTGACCGGCTTGTAGTGGAGCAGCCGCCAGACCTCGAAGCATGGGTGCGAGAAGGCCACCCGTACTCCCCCCTCCCTGGCCTGCTTCATCGCCGTCTCGATGAGCTCGTGCTCGTCGCGGTCGAACAGGCACCAGACCTGTGGCCAGAACTTCTTCCCCAGGCCGCTCTTCTTGGCCTCCCGGGTTTCGTCCCGCATGAGCCGCACCGCTGCCTCGACCAGCTTGATCGGCTTGCGCTGGGACCCGGGCGCGGTCGAGTTCGCGATCCGGACCTCGACCGTCGTGCTCGGGTCCGAGTAGGTGGCCCGGTCCTTGTCCTTGATGATCCCGATGTACTCGGGCTCGGTGACCTTGCCCTCGGTGAAGACGTGCACGACCCGGCGGCGCTTGCCGCCCCGTGCCACGGTGGGCCCGAGCGAGTCCCTCCCCTTCGTGTAAGCCATCAGCTCAGCTCCACCCCGTACTCAAGTTCTTGCGCCGTCGCCGTCATCAGCCGGCGGGCGATCTGCCCCTCCAGCACCGAGGGGACCCCTCCGAAGGCGCCCGCCAGGTAGGACCTCATCAGGTCCTCGTCCTCCCCCGGGGAAGCCGCCGTCAGTGAGTAAAGCTCGGTGGCGCCGTCCGTGTCCTTCTCCGTCAGCCATACCTGGCCCGGCTCCAGCAGCCGCCCGCCACTCGGGGTGGTGAGCACCGAGGGGTCGTGCGAGGTGAAGACGAGCTGAGCGCCCCGGGGGTTCGCGTCCAGGTCGTGGAAGAGACGTACGACCTCGGCCGCGAAGCGCGGGTGCAGGCTGGAGTCCAGTTCGTCGACGAGCAGGACGGCGCCCTCGTCGAGTGCGAGGAGCAGCGGGCCGAGCAGGGCGAACCAGGAGCGGGTACCGAAGGACTCGTGCTGCCAGTCGAGCGAGACATCCGCGCCTCCCGATCTGTGCATGAGGCGGACCGTCGCCGGCCCCTTGCCCTCCTCGACGACCTGGGCGCCGGTGATGCCGAGGTCGGCGACCTGGAGCAGTTCGTTGATCCGGTGCGCGCGGACGCCGGAAAGCTCCTTCGTGGTGTACCGCTCCCGCTCCGCCCGCTCGGTCTCCGGTCCGATGAGCCACATGTTCTTGCGGAACCAGTGGAAGAGCGGCGAGAGCTGCGGGTGGTTGTCCGTGCCGGCCGTGGACAGCAGCAGGGCGTTCGGGCGGGTACGCCGGGCCAGCTGGGCCCGGTCCTTGACGCGGGCGCCCGGCCAGTCGTACACCTCGGCGCGCGAGGCGTCCCGGTCGAGCCACACCTGGCGGTGGCCGCGCGGGTAGCTGTGCAGCCATTCGGACTCGACCCGCACCGGCCCCAGCTCGAAGCCGTACGTCCAGCGCACGCCGTCGATCACGATGTCCGCCTCGAAGAAGCTCGGAGCATCTTCGTCCTTCGCGTCCAGCGCGAAGGGGCGCCGGGGAATGACGTCGTACGAGGCCCAGCGCCCGTACGAATTCAAGACGGCCGTACGCATGTCGGTCATGGCGGCGAGCACATTCGACTTCCCGGAGGCATTGGCCCCGAAGATGCCGATGAGGGGCAACAACCCCAGCTCTTGGCCACCCGCGATCTCCAGCGGCCGCGCGGCCTCACTCGGCTCGCCTTCGGGCACGACGAACGACAGCTCCTGCTCATCACGCAGGGACCGTACGTTCGCGGTGCGGAACCTCAGCAGCATGCTGCCCCCTCTCCGCGGCCAGAGTAATGGTCATCTAAGACAACGGCCCGCCCCAGGTGGCATCGGAGCGTGCCGGACCTCACTCTGGACAGGACAGGCAACTCACCGGTAACTTAATCTGAGCAAGCGCTTAGATTGGGCGGCTGACTGCCGCGACGAAGGGAGTCGGCCGTGCGCCGTACGGTGTTCAACGAGGACCACGAGGCGTTCCGCGAGACCATCCGCGCCTTCATCGAGGCCGAGGTCGTCCCGGTCTACGACGAGTGGTTCGCGGCCGGTCAGGCCCCGCGCGAGTTCTACTACAAGCTCGGCGAGCTGGGCATCTTCGGGATCAACGTCCCCGAGGAGTTCGGCGGCGCCGGCCTGGACACCCACAAGTTCGAGGCCGTCCTCTACGAGGAGACCTCCCGCGCGGGCGTCAACTTCGGCGGCTCCGGCGTGCACGTGCTGCTCGCCCTCCCGTACATCAAGATGCTGGCCGACATCGAGCAGAAGAAGCGCTTCCTGCCGAAGTTCGTCTCCGGCGAGGAGATGTGGGCCCTGGCGATGACCGAGCCGGGCACCGGCTCCGACGTCGCGGGCATGAAGACCACCGCCAAGCTCTCCGAGGACGGCACGCACTACGTCCTCAACGGCTCCAAGACCTTCATCACGGGTGGCGTGCACGCCGACCGCGTGATCGTCTGCGCCCGCACCTCCGCCCCCAGCGAGGACGACCGCCGCTTCGGCATCTCCCTCTTCGCCGTGGACACCAAGTCCGAGGGCTACTCCATCGGCCGCAAGCTCGACAAGCTCGGCCTGCGCACCTCCGACACCGCCGAGCTGGCGTTCGTCGACGTGAAGGTCCCGGTCGAGGACCTGCTCGGCGAGGAGAACAAGGGCTTCTACTACCTCGGCGCCAACCTGCCGTCCGAGCGCTGGGGCATCGCCTTCGGCGCCTACGCGCAGGCCAAGGCCGCCGTCCGGTTCGCCAAGGAGTACGTGCAGGACCGCACCGTCTTCGGCAAGCCGGTCGCGCACTTCCAGAACACCAAGTTCGAACTGGCCTCCTGCCAGGCCGAGGTGGACGCCGCCGAGGCCGTCGCCGACCGCGCCCTGGAGGCCCTGGACGCCGGTGAGCTCACCGCCGCCGAGGCCGCTTCCGCGAAGCTGTTCTGCACCGAGGTCGCGCACCGCGTCATCGACAAGTGCCTCCAGCTGCACGGCGGCTACGGCTACATGAACGAGTACCCGATCGCCCGCCTGTACGCCGACAACCGCGTGAACCGCATCTACGGCGGCACCAGCGAGGTCATGAAGTCCATCATCGCCAAGTCGATGGGCCTGTAGGCATCTAGCCTTCCCCCCATGAACGAGGCCCTCACGACTCTCCTCGATCTGCTCGACCTCGAGCAGATCGAGGAGAACATCTTCCGCGGTACCAGCCGTTCCGCGCTGGTACCGCGGGTCTTCGGCGGCCAGGTCGCGGCCCAGGCCCTGGTGGCGGCGGGCCGGACCGTCCCCGCGGACCGCACCGCGCACTCGCTGCACTCGTACTTCCTGCGCGCCGGTGACCCGGGCGCGCCCATCGTCTACTCGGTCGACCGGATCCGGGACGGACGTTCCTTCACCACGCGCCGCGTCGTCGCCGTCCAGCACGGCCAGCCGATCTTCCACCTCTCCGCGTCCTTCCAGACGTACGAGGAGGGCCTCGACCACCAGACCACGATGCCCGACGCCCCCGATCCGGAGACCCTCCCGACGGCCGCCGAATCCCTCCCCCTCTACCGGGAGGTGTTCCGCAACCCGGGCACGGTGGAACGCCTCATCGAGGCGCGCGGCGCGGTGGACCTGCGGTACGCGACGGTCCCGCCCTGGGGCAGCGTCGGCGAACCGGTCGAACCGCGCTCCCAGGTGTGGTTCCGTACCGCCGGCAAGCTCGAGAGCGACGACGCGCTCCTGCACACCTGCCTGGCCACCTACGTATCCGACATGACCCTCCTCGACTCGGTGCTGCTCGCACACGGGAAGGGCGGGTGGGCGGTAGGCGACGTGGTCGGCGCATCACTCGACCACGCGATGTGGTTCCACCGGCCCTTCCGCGCCGACGAATGGCTGCTGTATGACCAGGAGTCACCCTCGGCGGCCGCCGGCCGGGGCCTCGGCCAGGCCCGGATCTGGACCCAGGACGGCAGGCTCGCCGTGACGGTCATCCAGGAGGGCGTGGTGCGCGTCCCGCGCGCGTAGTACGGCCGTCCGACATAACGTCACACCATGTCCAGCAGCGATGCGATGGTGAACGGAAGCGGAACCGGCGACCAGGGCGAGAACGAGAGCGTGGGCACGGTCATCGTCGCCGTAGTCACGAACCTTGGCATCGCCGCGGCCAAGGCCGTGGGCGGGATCGTGAGCGGATCGAGCGCGATGCTCTCCGAAGCGGCGCACTCGGTGGCCGACACGGTGACCGAGGTGATGCTCCTGGCCTCCCTCAAGCGGAGCGCGAAGCCGGCGGACGAGGCGCACCCGCTGGGCTACGGGCCGGAGCGGTACATCTGGGCACTCCTGGCGTCGATCGCCACCTTCGTCGGCGGCGCGGTCTTCGCCGTCTACGACGGCATCCACACCCTGGTCCACGGCGAGGACCCCGGCAATCCGACCCTCTCCTACATCATCCTGGCCGTGGCCGCCGTCCTGGAGGGCTACTCCCTCCTGGTCGCCTGGCGGCAGGTCAAGGGCGAGGCGGCGCGGATGCGGGCGCCGCTGGGCCTCTACGTGAAACACACCCCGGACACGGCCGTGAAGGCCGTCCTCCTGGAGAACGTGGCCGCCCTGATCGGCCTGGCACTGGCGGCCGGCGGCCTGCTGGGGGCGCAGCTCACGGGGTCGGGCGCGTACGACGGGGTGGCCTCGCTCCTCATCGGGCTGCTGCTCGTGTGGGTGGCGTGGGAGCTGGGCCGCTCGAACGCGCAGTACCTCATCGGGCGGCCGCTGCCGGAGGCGATGCGGGCGGAGGTCCGGGAGGAGCTGCTGTCGGTACTGCACATCGAGGGCGTCCTCGAACTGACGACGATCGTGCAGGGGCCGTCGGAGGTGCTGGTCGCCGCGAAGGTCGACTTCCACGATCTGGCGTCCGCCGCACAAGTGGAGGCGGCGTGCGAGGCCGCGGAGGCGCAGCTCCGGGACCGCTTCCCGGCGATCCGCCGGGTCTATCTGGACCCGACTCCCACTCCCCCTTCTTGACGCGCCGCTCGCGCGGTGCGGCCCTGGCGGGCCTTACCGGCTTCGCCGCGCTGCGCCGGACTCCGTCCGGCGATGCCCCGTCGGCGCACCCGCCACCGCCGTCCCCCGGGGCGGGTCCCCGTGCGCGGGTGCGCCTGGGCCGGCCCTGCGGGGCAAAGCCCCACAGCGACCTTTGCCGCTGCGCGGGGCAGAAGTCCCCGACCCGCCCTTCCACCGTTCCCAGGGCCGCCCCTGACCCGGTCCTCAAACGCCG
>NZ_JBHWMB010000007.1:0-15645 GCF_042730015.1 Streptomyces sp. NPDC059957
GGGCCGCGGGGGCGCCCGCGGCCAGTACGGCCCCGAGGGCGAGCCCCAGGGGCCCGAGGGTCCACTTCCTTGCTGACATGACGCTCCGTCCGTTGCCTGCCGCCGCGTGCGGGTGGGCCCGTACAGGCTGGCGGCGTGCTCCGGCGAGCCGGACGGACCGACACTCCCCCGCTACGGCATTCCGGTACGACAATCACCCGACTGGGGTGTCGGGGTGAGGGGAACGGCGGGTGACGGAGGGTCAGCCGATCGCGGAGCCCGCGACCCAGGCGGGCCAGGACATGTTCCAGCCGCCCAGCCCGTTGTCCGGGGCGACCGTCTTGTCCTTCGAGTTCACGACCTCCACCACGTCGCCGACCAGGGTCCGGTCGAAGAACCAGCCGGCCGGGGTGTCCGAGCCGCCGCCCTTGTCGTCGCGCAGGCCGATGCAGCCGTGGCTGACGTTGGTGGAGCCGAAGGTGTCGGGGCTGGCCCAGTAGTTGCCGTGCAGGAAGGTCCCGGAGCGGGTCAGGCGCATGGCGTGCGGGACGTCGGGGATGTCGTACTCGCCGCCGAAGCCGACGGTCTGCCCGTTCATCCGGGTGACGTCGAAGAGCTCCATCACCACCATCTTGCCGTTGTAGGTCATGTTCTTCGGCGCCCCGGCGGTGATCGGCACGGTGGACAGCAGCTCGCCGTCGCGCCGGACCTCCATGGTGTGCTCGGCGGCGTCGACGGTGGAGATCTGGGAGCGGCCGACGGTGAAGCGCAGGGTCTTGTCCTGGATCCCGTAGGAGCCGGCGGCGCCCTCGACGTCCCGCAGGTTCAGCTTGACCGTGACCTCGGTGCCGGGCTTCCAGTACGTCTTGGGCCGGAAGTCGAGGCGCTCGTCGCCGAACCAGTGGCCCACCACCTCCACGGCCGGTTCGGAGGTGATCGTGATGGCCCGCTCCACGTCGGCGCGGCGTTCGATGGACCGGCTGAACCCGAAGGAGATGATCATGCCGGTGCCGACGGTCGAGCGGTTCTCGGGCTTGAAGTAGCCGATGAACCGCTCCTCGGGAACGTAGGTGGTGAAGGTGGTGTGCCGGGCCTGGCGGCGGTTGTGCCCGTCGAGCGCGACCGCGTCCACGGTGTACTTGGCCGCGAGCGCGAGCCGGCCCGACGCCGGGTCGGGGCTCCAGCTGAGCCCGTCGACGGCGATGGCGCCGGGCACCGTCTCCTGCTGGGCGTCCTCGACCTTGGTGACGACGACCCGCTCGAGCCGGCCCTCGGGCACGGTGATCCTCAGCGGGCCCTCGGCCGGCACCCCCTTGGCGTTGTCGTCGGGGGTGATCCTGATCGCCTCGTCCGGTGTCCGGGGTTTGCCGGGCAGCTGGATCTCGATCGGGGAGCCGCCGTTCTCGGTGCAGCCGGTCAGGCCTCCGAGGAGGCCCGCCCATACCGCCACGGCGGCGAAGCCCGCCCCTGCCCGCCTCGTCAGAAGAGTCACGTTCCTCCAACGACCGGGCCCCTCCGGGGGAAACGTGGGCGCGGGCCACGTTCCAGGCAGGACAGTCCGGGCAGAACAGTGGGAAGGACCAGACGGGGGCGGGCCGCGGCAGGGACGCCGGGGTCGCAGTTCCCCCACCCCCGCAGGTACCGAGAGCCGTGGAGGCGGGCAGTGTCGAGCGCAGCCGAGCAAGAGGCGGAGTCCCTGGCCGGGGTCGAGACCGGATCCGGGGCCGGGACCGAGCCCGGGGCCGGGGCCGGACCCGGGACCCGGGTCAGTGTCCAGGGCGGGACCGGGGCCGTGGCCGGCCACGGGACGGGGAACGGAAACGGAAACGGGAACGGGCCGGGAGCCGGCAACGGGAGCGGACATCCGGCCGGCCAGACCCTGGGGCTGATGGAACCGCAGGTCAGGGGCCACGCAGTGGTGAGCCGGGGGGTGCCCGGGCCGCCCGTGTGGCCCGGCTCCTCGCATCCTCTGGGGGCCCGGTTCCACCAGGGGCCGGACGGGACGGCCGGGACCAACTTCGCGCTGTGGGCCCAGGGCGCGGAGGCGGTGGAGGTCTGCCTGTTCGCGGAGGACGGGTCCGAGAGCCGGTGCACGCTGACGGAGCTGACGCACGAGATCTGGCACGGCTTCCTGCCGGGCGTCCGTCCCGGGCAGCGGTACGGATTCCGGGTGCACGGACGCTGGGATCCGTGGACGGGGGCCCGTCACAATCCGGCGAAGCTGCTCCTGGACCCGTACGCGCGGGCCGTGGACGGGGACTTCCTGCTGCCGCCGGAGGTGTACGGGCACGTCCGCGACTGGCCGCAGCAGTACATCGCGGACACCGTGCGCGACGACCGCGACTCGGCCCCGCACGTCCCGAAGGGGGTCGTGGTCCACGATGACGACGACTGGGCGGACGACGTCCGGCCGAAGACCCCGTGGGCGGATTCGGTCATCTACGAACTGCACGTGCGCGGCTTCACGATGCGCCATCCCGGCATCCCCGAGCACCTGCGCGGCACGTACGCGGGCCTCGCCCACCCGGCGGCGATCGAGCACCTGACCGGGCTCGGGGTGACGGCGGTGGAACTGCTGCCGGTCCATCAGTTCGCGCACGAGGACCACCTGCTGCGCCGGGGCCTGCGCAACTACTGGGGCTACAACTCGGTCGGCTACTTCGCCCCGCACGCCGCGTACTCCTCCAGCGGTACGGCCGGCCAGCAGGTCGGCGAGTTCAAGCGGATGGTCAAGGCGCTGCACGCCGCCGGGATCGAGGTCATCCTCGACGTGGTCTACAACCACACGGCGGAGGCCGGCGAGCTGGGCCCGACGCTGTCCCTGCGCGGGATCGACAACCGGGCGTACTACCGGCTCCAGTCGGACCAGCGCCGGTACGCGGACTACACGGGCTGCGGGAACACCCTGCACGCCGGGCGGCCGCACGTGCTGCGCCTGATCACCGACTCGCTGCGGTACTGGGTGACGGAGATGGGGGTGGACGGCTTCCGTTTCGACCTGGCGGCGGCGCTGGCCCGCTCGATGCACGACGTGGACATGCTCTCGCCGTTCCTCGCGGTGATCGCCCAGGACCCGGTGCTGCGACGGGTGAAGCTGATCGCCGAGCCGTGGGACGTGGGCTCGGGCGGGTACCAGGTGGGGGCGTTCCCGCCGCTGTGGACGGAGTGGAACGACCGGTACCGGGACGCCGTACGGGACTTCTGGCGCGGCGCGCTGCCGGACGTGCGGGACCTCGGGTACCGGCTGTCGGGGTCGAGCGACCTGTACGCGTGGGGCGGGCGGCGGCCGTACGCCTCGGTCAACTTCATCACCGCGCACGACGGTTTCACCCTGCGCGACCTGGTGTCGTACGAGTCCAAGCACAACGAGGAGAACGGCGAGGCGGGACGGGACGGGACGAACGACAACCGGTCCTGGAACTGCGGGGTGGAGGGCGAGCCGGAAGGGGGCACGGAGCCGCGGATCGCGGTGCTGCGCCGGCGGCAGCTGCGGAACCTCCTGACCACGCTGCTGCTGTCGACCGGGGTGCCGATGCTGGTGGCGGGCGACGAGTTCGGCCGGACGCAGGGCGGCAACAACAACGCGTACTGCCAGGACAACGAGACGAGCTGGGTGGACTGGTCGCTGCTGGAGGACCCGTCCTGGCAGGCGCTGCTGGCGCTGACCCGGCGGCTGCTGGCGCTGCGCCGGGCCCATCCGGTGCTGCGGCGCCGCGCGTTCTTCTCGGGGCGCTCGCAGGGGGCGGACGGGCTGCGGGACCTGGCCTGGTTCACCCCGGCGGGGGTGGAGATGACCGAGCGGGACTGGTACGCCCCGGCCGGGTCGGTGGGTCTGTACCTGTCGGGGCAGGACATCCCGGGCCGTGACGAGCGCGGGCGGCAGGTCACGGACGACAGCTTCCTGGCCCTGCTGCACGCCGGGGACCGGCCGGTGACGTGGGTGCTGCCGGGGGCTCCGTGGGGCCGGGCGTACGAACTGGTCCTGGACACCTCCCGGGAGGACCAGGCGGCGGCGCCCGCCACCGTGCACCGCGGCGGCGAGAGCGTGACCGTCCCGGCCCGCGCGGTGCTGCTGCTGAAGGTGGTGGGCGGGCCGGCCCAGGAGGGGGGCTCCGGCTGTCCGTAGGCGGGGTCGCCCGCATCCGGGGTCGTCCGCAGCCAGGGTCGTCCGCATCCGGCGGACCCGGAGCGGGAGCCCTCGGACGTCCTGCGATGATGTGCCCTTCGTACGGATCGTACGCACGCACGCACATGCGGATGTTCGAAGGGTTGTGCAGATGTCGAGTGTCGGGACCGCGCTGCGGGAGCTGCGCGGGGCGCAGAAGTCGGCGAAGGGGGTGTCGCTGTACTCCCGGTACGTCAACCGGCCCGTCGGCCGGTACCTGGCCGCCGGGTCGTACGCGCTCGGACTCACCCCGAACCAGGTGACGCTGATCAGCGCCGCCCTGAGTTTCGCGGGTGCGGCCGTCGTCGCCCTGGTCTCGCCCTCGTGGGGTCTGGGCGCCCTGGTGTGGGCCCTGCTCGCCGTCGGCTTCGCCTTCGACTCCGCCGACGGGCAGCTCGCCCGGCTGCGCGGGGGCGGCAGCGCGGCGGGCGAGTGGCTGGACCACGTCGTGGACTGCGCGAAGCTCACCTCGCTGCACACCTGCGTACTGATCGCCTTCTACCGCTTCCCCGAGGCCTACGGGGTCGGCGGCGGCGCGGACGGCGGCGGCGCCTCGGCCGGCTGGCTGCTGGTGCCCCTGGGCTTCCAGCTCGCCGCGGTCGTGACCTTCTTCGGAGGGCTCCTGACGGAGAAGCTCAAGCCGAAGCCGGCGCCGGGGAGCGCGGCCGCCGCGCCGTCGACCCTGCGCGCGGTGGCACTGCTGCCCGTGGACTACGGGGTGTTCTGCCTGGTCTTCCTGTTCCTCGGCGGCAGCGGGCTGTTCCGCTGGGTGTACGCCGGGGCGGGCGTGGTGGCCGCGCTGTTCCTGGTGGCGTTCCTCGCGAAGTGGTTCCGGGAGCTCAGCGCCGTACCCAGATGACCGGGACCGGCGCCCGCCGCCGCGCTCCGCTCAGCCCCGCTGTTCCGTGGCGAGCGGCTCGGACAGCACGTCCAGGGCCCGGCGCAGCTGGGTGCTGGAGGTGTGGACCGTGTACGGGAAGTAGACGACCTCGACCCCGTGCACGGCGAAGTCCCGTTCCAGCTGCTCTCCCTTGGGAGTGCCGCGCCAGTCGTCGCCCTTGAATATGACGTCGAAACGGACTTGCTTCCACGTTTCGACCTTGTCCGGGACGGTCTCGACAAAAGCGGCATCCACGTACTGGACGCTGCGGACGATCTCCAGGCGCTCGACGAGCGGTATCACCGGGCGGCGCCCCTTGGCGAGTTCCGCCATTTCATCGGACACGACCCCAGCCACCAGGTAGTCGCACTGACTCCGTGCGTGCCGAAGGATGTTGAGGTGTCCGATGTGAAAGAGGTCGTAGGCACCGGGCGCGTAGCCGATGCGGTGAGGCCTACGTCCTGGATCGGTAAATTCGGACATGTCCTGCTCCGTCACGTGTCATCCCCCAGAAGCCGCCCACCCCCCGGTGTGGCGGATTAGCAGACAATAGCGTGCACGTTCCCCCTGATGCCGGTGAACGAATAGGGTGACGTGCGCATCATCCAGGTGAGAGGGGGACGTCGAGTGTCGAAATCCGGTCAGCGACGCCTACTGCTGGTTTCCACTAATTACGCCCCCGAGCACACGGGCATCGGCCCGTACGCCACCCAGATCGCGGAGCACTGGGCGGGTCTCGGTCACGACACCCACGTCCTGGCGGGCATGCCCCACTACCCGGCCTGGTCGGTCGAGCCGGAGTACAAGGGGGCGCTACGGCGCACGGAACAGCGCGCGGGCGTGACCGTGCACCGGCGTGCGCACACCGTGCCTCCGCGTCAGACCGCCCTTCGCCGCGCCCTCTTTGAAGGATCGATTCTGCTGCACGGCTCCGTGGCCCCGCCCCGGATGCCGAAGCCGGACGCGGTCCTCGCCCAGATGCCGAGCCTGGCCGGCGGCCTGCTGGCCGCACGCCTCGCGGCGCGCTGGAAGGTGCCCTTCGTCCCGGTGGTCCAGGACCTGATGGGCGCCGCCGCCGCGCAGAGCGGGATCAGCGGCGGGGACAAGGCCGCCGCCTTCGCCGGGCGGGCCGAGGCCCACGCCCTGAAGCGGGCCTCCCTCGTCGGCGTGATCCACGAGACCTTCGTCGACCGGGTCGTCGCCATGGGCGTGGACCCCAAGCGGATCCGGCTCGTCCCCAACTGGTCCCATGTGGCGTTGCCCACGAAGCCGCGCGGGCGGACCCGCAGCCACCTCGGGTGGGCTCCCGGGCAGACCGTCGTCCTGCACTCCGGGAACATGGGGCTCAAGCAGGGGCTCGAGGTCCTCGTCGGCGCCGCCCGGCTGGACCCGAGCGTCCGTTTCGTCCTGATGGGTGACGGCAGCCAGCGCTCCGCGCTCGCCGACCTGGCGGCAGACGTTCCCAACCTCGACATCATCCCCCCTGCCGCGGACGGAGAGTTCCCCGATATCCTCGCCGCGGCGGACGTGCTCGCGGTCACGCAGCACGCCGCCGTGATGGACATGAGCGTGCCGTCCAAGCTGACCTCGTACTTCCAGGCCGGCCGTCCCGTCGTCGCCTCCGTGGCCGCACTGGGCGGGACCGCCCAGGAGGTGGAACGCTCGGGCGCCGGGGTGCTCGTACCGCCGGAGAACCCGGAGGCCCTGCTGAAGGCCGTACGGGCCCTGGCCGAGGACCCCGCGGGCGCGGACGCACTGGGGGCGGCCGGGCCGCGCCACGTGGCGGCGCACCTGAGCCGTGAGGCGGGCCTGGCCCGCATCGACGCACTGATGGACGAAGCACTTGGGGGTCCCCGGACGTGATCGAGACCAACCGCCCGGCAGCGGCTCCGGCCGAGGACGAACCGGACCTCCTCCGGGATCAGTTCAAGCAGCTCCTGCGCTACCGCCGGCTCCTCGCCGCGGGCGTGGGCATCGGCCTGCTCGGCGGGGTCTACCTCGGCGTCTCCACGGCGGACACCTACGTGGCCACCGCCGACATCGTGCTGCGCGCGCCCACCGACGACCCCTTCAACCCGAGCCTCGCCCCCGACAAGGCGATCAACATCGGCTCGGAGCGCCAGGTCGCGCTCTCCAGCTCCATAGCCAACGAGGCAGCGAAGAAGCTCGGGGTCGCCGCCGACGACTTCTCGGCGCTGCGCGCCGGTCTGCAGGTGACCAACCCCCCGCAGACGATGGTGCTGCGCTTCACGTACACGGCCGCCTCCCCCTCGGAGGCCGCCAAGCGCGCCAACGCGATGTCCGAGGCCTACCTGCTCAAGCGACAGGAGGCCCTCGACGTCACGCGCGACAAGATGGTCAAGGGCTACCAGGACCAGCGCGACCCGGTGGCCAAGCAGCTCGAGGAGCTGACCAAACAGACCACCGGCATGGCGGCCGGTCCGGCGCGGGACGCCGCGTACGCCGCCAAGACCGACCAGCAGAGCAAGATCAACACGCTCAACGGCAACATCGCCAAGCTCAAGGCCCTGGACATGACCCCGGGACGGGTCACCAGCACCGCCGTCCCGCCGCACGGGGCCGACGGCCCCGGCATCGCCATGTCGCTCGCGCTCGGCGCCGCCGTGGGCCTCGCCCTCGGCCTGCTCGCCGCCTGGGTGCGCCTCGTCTTCGACCCGGCTCCGCGCTCCGAGGGCGACGTCGCCCGCGCCCTGCGCGCTCCCGTCCTGGGCTCCCTGCCGCGGGGCAAGGCCGACGGCGGACCGCTGCTCGCGGCGGGCGAGGAGGACCCCCGGCTGGCCGAGGAGTTCCGCTCGGTGGCCTTCCGGCTCGCCTACGACGCCCGCTTCGCGGACCGGCGCCGCCTCCTGGTGGTCGCCCCGCGGGGCAGCAGCGAGATCGCCGCCGCCGTGGCGGTGAACCTGGCCGCCTCCTTCTCGGAGACCGGCAAGGACGTGCTCCTCATCGAGGCCGACCTGCGCACCCCGGTCCTGGCCAGCCAACTGCCCACGGACGCCTCCGGCCGGCCCAACTGGAGCAAGGCCAAGGGGGGCGCCGACGCGGAAACCGAGTGGCCCGACGGCCGCCAGCTCCTCGTGGACGCCGGGGAGTCGGGCAGCTTCGACCTGATCCCGGGCGAGCGGGTGCGCAACGTGCCCCGCGCGCTGACCTCGCAGCGGGCCACCCGGCTGATCTCCGAGGCCGACTCCCCCAACTCCACCGTCGTGGTGCTCGCCCCGCCCGTGCTCTCGTACGCCGACGCCCTCGCGCTCGTCGACCGCGTCGACGGCGTGCTGGTGGTCTGCAACCCCGGCGCGGTGCGCCGCACCGACCTCTCCCGCATCCGCGAGCTGATCAGCGGGGCCGGCGGCACGGTGCTGGGCGCCGTACTGCACGCGCCGCTGCCGGGCGAGAAGAAGCGCGGCCTCGGCAGGACCCTCAAGGGCGGCGGCCCCGCCGCCGAGGGGCCCCGGCCGACGCCGCCCTCCCCGCCCCGGCCGCGGCCGGGCGAGCCGCAGCCGATCCCGTACGAGGTGGCCGCCGCCGACGCCTCGCGGCACATCCCGGGCGACGGCACCGACACGGTCGCCCTGCGTACGGTCCGCACGGGCCGGCGGTGAGCCGGCGCGGCCTCGCGGCGGTCGCCTCGGTACTGGACCAGGCCGCGTCCAGCGCCACGAACATCCTCGTCCTGGTGCTCGCCGCCCGGCTCTCCTCGGCGGCCGGCTTCGCCGACTTCTCGATGGTCTACGTGACCTTCACCGTGCTGCTCGGCCTGAACATGGCCTACGTCGGCCAGACCCTGGTGCTGGAGAAGGATCAGGACGCACTGGCCGCGGCCTGCCGCTCGGGCCTCGCCTTCACCGGGGCCGTCTCGGCGGCGGTGGGAGCCGTACTGGCCCTCCTGGGCCTGCTGCTGCCCGGGGCCACCGGCCGGGCGTTCCTCGCGCTGGGACTCGTACTGCCCCTGGTGCTGCTGCAGGACGGGCTGCGCTACTGCTTCTCGGCCCTGCGGGTGCCCGGGCGGGCGCTGGCCGCCGACGCGCTGCGCCTCGCCTGCGTGGTGAGCGCGCTGCTCCTCCAGCCCGAGGGGGCGTCGGCGGGGCGGCTGGTGCTCGTGTGGGGGCTCTCCGCGCTGCCCGCGCTCGCGCTCGGCCTGTGGCTGCTGCGGCCCTCGGTGCGGGGCGCAGCAGCCGACCTGCGGCCGTACCTGCGGCGCGGGTACCTGGGGCAGCGCTTCGTGGTGGAGTTCGCCGTGGGCAACGGCTCCAGCCAGCTCGCCGTCCTGGGGCTCGGCGTCTTCGCGAGCCCGCTGGCCGTCGGCGCGCTGCGCGGCGCCACCACCCTCTTCGGGCCGCTGAACGTGCTGTTCAACTCCGCGAACTCCTTCGGCCCGCCGGTCGTCGGCCGGGCCTCCGGGAAGCGGGGCGTGGTCCGGCTGACCGCCCTGATGGGCGGCGCGCTCGCGGTGACCGGCGCCGCGTGGGGGGCCGTGCTGTACGCGCTGCCCGAGCGCGTCGGCCGCGAACTGCTCGGCGACACCTGGCAGGCGGCGGCCGCGCTGCTGCCCGCGACGGGCGCGCAGTACGCCGTCATGGGGCTCGGCACCTGTGCGCTGCTGACCCTGCGCGTGCTGAACCCGAAGGCCACCCTCTCGCTCCAGGTGGTCTTCTCGCTGCTGTCGGTCGGGCTGCTGCTCGGCGGGTACGCCGTCTGGGGCGTGGCCGGGGCCGCCTGGGGGCTGGCCCTCGGCTCCGCCGCGAAGGCCGCGGCGGGCTGGCTGCGCGTGGCCCGGCTGCCGGCCCCGGCACCGGACCCCGAACCGGCCGCCGCCGGCCCCGCGGACCAGGTCCGGGCGGCCTGAGGCGCGGGCCCGGGCGGCCTGAAGCCCGGTTCCGGGCTGCTGCCCGGGCGCCGGATCGGGCGGGGGCGCCGCCGCCGGGTCAGACCGGCAGGTCGCCGAAGCCCGCTTCGATCAGGTCGAACAGGTCCCGCATGGCCTGGCGCTGGTCCTCCTGGCCGCGGATCAGGCTCGCGGTGTCCATCACGAAGCGCGCCAGCGCGGCGGACCGGAGGTCGCCTTCGGGGGCGCCCGCCGCTTCCGCGACGGCGGCGGCGAGCGCGAACTCGTGGCGCCGCCACATCCGGTCCCAGTACTCCGCCAGTTCCGGCGTCTCCCGGACCAGGGTGAGGTGCGCGATCACCGCAGGGTCGTCGATCCGCCGGCTCGCCCGGGTCTCCACGAAGTGCTCGCGCAGGGAGTGCAGGACGGACTGCCCGGGCGCGCGGTCCCGTACCGCCGAGACGAGCGCGGCCTCGACATCCTCGTCCTCGTCGAAGACCAGCGCTTCCTTGCTCGGGAAGTGCTTGAACAGCGTGGTCACCGAGACGTCGGCCTCCTCCGCCACGTCACGGACGCCGACCTTGTCGTACCCGCGCTCGAGGAACAGCCGCAGCGCGGCATCGGCCAGGGCCTTGCGGGTCTGGGCCTTCTTGCGCTCGCGGCGCCCCACTGGCTCGGTCATGACACCACCGTACCGGCGTGGCGTAGCCGGTGCACAAGTGGAGCCGCTGTGCTTGTGCAGCAGTTGCGCACCCTGCCGTCAGCGCAGCGAGGTGGCCCGGTCCTGCCGGTACGTGGCCACGAGCGCGAGGCACATCCCCGCGATGGCGATCCGGCCCGAGGCCTGGAGCAGGGGCCCGCGCAGCAGGATGAAGGAGTACCCCGCCACCAGCGGGACCACCGTGGAGATCAGGCTGCCGGGCGGCGAGCTGCGCCGGGCGCGCTTCGCGTACCGCCGGTCGACGCGTGCGGAGGCGTAACCCATCCCCAGCAGCCCCGCACCCATGCCCAGCGGCCCGAAGTCGATCCACAGCTCGGCCCAGATCGGGGAGGAGAGGTTGGTGTTGACCGTGCCCATCCACTGGCCGACCATCACGCCGGTGTCGCGCGGCTTGCTCGACCACACCGAGCGCGGCACCGCGAAGAAGACGGATCCCGCGAGCTGGCGCCCGTAGGAATGGCCGGGACCGGACTCCGAGAAGGTGATGGTGTTCGCGAACATGCCGATCTGGTCGTAGTCCTTGAGCGCCATCGGCTCCAGGAACGAGGTCGTCTCGACCGGCTTGTAGTTCTTCTCGTCGTAGCGGAAGCGGTCCGCGAACGGGAAGACGAGCAGCGCGATCACCACGGCCATGGACAGCGCCACCCGGTACATCGCGGCGCTCACCGGGAAGACGGTGAAGAGCAGCGCGAACATGACGGTGAGGAACCAGTAGCGCGGGTTGGAGATCGGGTTGTTGACGATCAGGTTGAGGACCGCGAGCGCCGACCAGGTGACGATGATCGACACCTTGCGGCGGGCGAACTTCGAGGTGATCAGCCAGCGCGTGTACAGCAGCAGCGCGAGCAGTGCGGGGACCGTGCCGAAGCCGCGCAGCAGCGCCTGGCCCGCCTGGCCGTCCTGGGAGACGCCCGCTTCCTCGATGCCGGCGATGATCTCCTGGCGGCTGGAGAAGAACACCGCCGGGCCGCCGAGCTTCACGATCAGGGCCGCGCTGCCCAGGAACGCCACGGCGGTGAGCAGGTGGAGGCGCCGCCGGTGCGCCATGACCGGGCGCGGCTCCTTCAGCGAACCGCCCACCCGGCCGGCCGGCCGGTGGCGGGCCAGCAGGACGCCCACGTCGAAGGCGGCGCAGCCGAGCAGGACGAGGGCGATGGCGGCGGTGAGGTCGGAGCGCGGGCCGACGACGGGGGTCGGGACCTGGCCGAGGACGGCCTGGGCGAGGGGGGCCACGCCCATGGCCATGTAGACGAAGAGCCAGAAGGAGCCCTGGAGCAGCTTGCGGCGGCTGGTCAGGATCATCGCCGAGAGCCGGGCGCCCGCGTACATGGTGAGCAGCAGCTGGAGCCAGAAGGCGGCGTCGTGCTGGCCCCTCCCGGGCTGGACGGCGACGAACAGCGGCAGGAAGACGGTGAATCCGAGGGCCAGCGGGACGGAGAGCGCCCGGGAGAGCAGGGTCCGCGGAGTGGTGACCCTGCCCCAGCTCTTCTCGTCGCCGGGCTGCGGCGGCGCCGGCCTGGCGGCGGTCTCACGTATGTCGGTCGCCACGCCTGCCCCCACCCCCTGTGCCCTGTCCGGCCGCAGTCTAGTCTGGGCCGTCGGCGCCCGGGGAGGCGCCTTCGAAGGCGCCGTCGGGGGCCGGAGTACGAGGGGTGCCTGTGCGTGATCTTCCTGCCTTCACGCTGGCCGGATACGACAAGGGGCGCGGGCGGCTGACGCAGGCGCTCTGGTTCGCCGTGATGAACACGCTCTTCATGAGCTGGCTGTGCCCGGCCCGGCTGCGGGTCGCGCTGCTGCGCGCCTTCGGGGCGCGGATCGGCGAAGGGGTGCTGATCCGCCACAAGGTGCGGGTGCTGTGGCCCTGGAAGCTGACCGTGGGCGACCACGCGTGGATAGGCGAGGGCGCCTGGGTGCTGAACCTGGAGCCGGTGACGATCGGCGCGCACGCCTGCGTCTCGCAGGAGGCGCTGCTGTGCACCGGCTCGCACGACCACCGGGCCGCCGACTTCCGCTACCGCAATGCCCCGATCACCGTCGAGGACGGCGCGTGGGTGGCCGTACGGGCCACCGTGCTGGCCGGTGTGACCATCGGCCGGTGCGCGGTGGCGGGCGCGGGGTCCGTGGTCCACAAGGACCTCCCCGCACTGACCCTGCAGACCCAGGACGGGCGCCGCCGCCCGGTCGAAGAGCCGAAGTGAGCGCCGCTTTGAGAGTCCTGCACGCCGTCACCCTGCACTCCCCCACGCACGCCTTCGGCGGGCCGGTGCGGGTCGCGCTGAACCTGGCCAAGGGGCTGCGGGCCCGCGGGCACGAGGCGCAGCTGCTGGCGCTGGGCGAGGGGTTCCCGGATCCCTGGCCGACCTCGGTGGAAGGTGTCCCGGCAAAGCTCTTCCCCGCCCGGCGCCTGCTCCCCCTCGGCTTCAGCGGGATGACCTCGCCGGCCCTGCTCGCCTCCGCGGGCCGCCTGGTACGGGGCGCGGACCTGGTCCACGTCCACCTGGCGCGGGACCTGGTCACCCTGCCCGTCGCCCTGGCGGCACTGCGGGCCGGCAAGCCGCTGGTCCTGCAGACCCACGGCATGGTCGACCCGAGCGGGAAGCTGCTGGCCAAGGTGCTGGACGCGCTGGCGGTGCGCCGCCTGCTGCGCGGCGCCGACGCGCTGCTGTACCTGACCCCGCACGAGCGGGAGGGCCTCGACGCGGTGGTGGGGGCGCCGCTCCCGAACACCGTCCGCCTCGTCAACGGCACCCCGGCCCAGGAGGAGCGCCCCGCCCTGTCCGGGCCGCCGCGGATCCTCTACTCGGCCCGCCTGCAGGCCCGCAAGCGCCCGGTGGACTTCGTGGACGCCGCCCCGGCCGTCCTGGCGGCGCATCCGGACGCGGAGTTCGTGGTGGCCGGCCCGGACGAGGGCGAACTCGCGGCGGTCCGCGCCCGGATCACCGCGTTGGGCCTCTCCTCCCGCTTCACGGTCCCGGGCGCCCTGTCCGGGGCGGAGGTCCTGACGGAGCTGCGCCGCGCCCACGTCTACGTACTGCCCTCGGTGGACGAACCGTTCCCGATGTCGGTCCTGGAAGCCCTGTCGGTGGGTGTCCCGTCGGTGGTCACCCACTCCAACGGCCTGGCCCGCGACATCGCCCGCGCGGGCGCGGGCCGCGCGGTCGAACCGGGCCCGGCGGGCGTCGCGGAAGCGGTCCTGTCCCTCCTGGACCCGGCCGGGAACGCCACCTCCTCGAAGGCCGCGCGCGAGCTGGCGGCGTCCGCCTTCTCGATGGACGCGGTCCTGGACACGCTGCTGCCGGTGTACGAGGGCATCTCCCGCTGAGGGGGCGGAGCCGCCGTCATGCCTCGCGGGGCCGAGCGCCGGCTGCGAGGTTCTGCGCCTCCGCGATGACCTCGGCGTCGATCTCCTCCATGGTCCTGTCGCCGAACTGGAGGATTTCGTACTCGTAGTCGAGCTCGGCGAGCCGCCGGGTCAGGAGCGGCTCGCGGCCGTAGCAGCGGTGGACCCGTGCCGCGAACTCCGACGGCGTGAACTCGCCGGCGAGCACGCGGCGCGCGAACGCCGGTACAGCCGCTTCACGTCCGGCCGCGCTGTCGAACGGGTAGAAGACGAGACCGAGCTCGTGGAGGGCCGCGGGGAGCAGGTCGTGGACGTCGTAGGACGCCTCGGCTTGCGTGCAGGCTGCGAGGACCCGGAGGCCGGGGGTGTCGAGTCCGGCGACCAGTGCATCGCAGGCGACGTCGACGACGTCGCTCCCGGTGACTTCTCCGACGCTCCAGATGGCGACGTGGTCCTGTAGGGAGATCTCTGCTGCTTCGGTCGGCGTCATCGGTCCATGGTGCCTCCGGGCAGCCGCCCGGAGCGACTCGGTTTCGCCGTAGGTGCTGTTCAGCGGCCTGTGCCGGGCTGCGCCCGGGTCACAGTCCGCGGTGGGTTTCGTCGACCACCGGAAGGGCGCCGACGCGACGGCGCCGAAGGACGCTCGCGTAGACCGCGAGGCCGATGATGCCCGCGACCATCATGATGACCCCGACCAGGTCGAGGTTCACGCTCTGCAGCTGCCAGTCACTCGCGAAGGTGAGGATGGCCCCCACCACGATCAGGCCTATGCAACCGCTGATGCCCCTCATCTGATTCGCCTCCAGCATCGGGACGGGGTGCGGCCCCCGCCGTGTGGAGGCTCGAATGCCCCCGATGCGGGAACGGAAACGCCCCCTCGTCGCCCGGGTGTCCGGGAGGCGAGGGGGCGTTGGCGGTCGTGCGGGCTACGCGGGGATCCAGGCGTAGCAGCCGTTCGAGACGAACTGGGCCGTGCCCGCCGGGATCTTGGCGGTGATCTTGTCGCCCTGCTTCAGGGGCGCCGCCGGGCCCGAGGCCAGGGGGGCGCCGTCCTTGGACTTGGCTTCCCAGGAGCACGTCGTGCTCTGGGTCAGCGCGCGGTAGGTGCCCGCCGCCGGGGACGCCTTCGTGCCGTCCGGGAAGCCCTTCGCCGCCGCGGCCAGGAGCGGCTTCTGCTCCGGGCAGAGGAAGGTGATCGCGTCCTTCGCGCCCGGGATCTCCCCGGCCACGAGGGCGCCGACCGCCGCGTCCTTGTCGCGCTTCGCCGTGCGCTCCACCCGCTGGCAGGCCTCCTGGCCGCCCTGCAGGACGGCCGCCGGGTCCATCTTCTCCGGGACCCTGCCGCTCAGGTACTGCTTCTCCGGCGCGGTGAAGCTGCCCGTCTTCGGGACGAGCTTCGTGTCCGGCAGGACGGGACCCGTCGGCTTCGCGTCCGGCGAGGGCGGCGCCGCCGGGGTGCCCGTGGCATCCGCCGGGTCGGGGGCCGACGAGGCGGCCGGCGGCTTGGGCGAGGCGGCCGAGGCTTCGGCCTTGCCGTCGCCGCCCGAACTGCAGGCCGTCAGCGTCAGGGCGGCGGCCAGCAGGACAGCAGCCGCTGCGGAGCGTCGGTACATCAGGTGGCTCCCGTACGTATGAGATGGGTGTGCGGGGCCCGGGCGTCCGGAAAGCCGGGACCCACCCCCCCTCCCACGGGCCCCTTCCTGCACAAGGGACGGGC